>NZ_BAAGZI010000123.1:0-14729 GCF_054778695.1 Actinocorallia lasiicapitis | reverse complement strand
CGGCCCCTCCCCGAGAGGATCCCCCCGCCGCCGAACCCCCCGAGGCCGAACTCCCACCCCCACCCGCCCCTCCAGAGCAGCCCGCCATAGAGAACCCGCCCGCAACCCCCTGACACCGGCTACGTCGCCGAGCGGGCCGCCGGGGGCGAGTTGGGGCTCGATCTTCCGGTCGTTCCGGAGCCGCCGAGGGAACGTCCGGAGGGGCGTGCCGGGCTGCCGGGACTTCGCTCGCTGTTTCCCGAGGTCGATCCTGATCGGGTTGGCTAGTAGCGGCGGCGCTTGGCGCGGGTGGGGCGGGTGCGGGCGCGGTTGCGGCGGTGCCTGGCCTTGAGTTTGCGTTGGTAGGCGGAGCGGTCGAGTTTCTTGGTGGCCATGACGTCATGCTGCGCACAGCTCGACGGGCGCGGACAGGGTCTGTCCGTAACCGGACGGGAGTCAGGACCACTCCGACGGGATCAGCATCATTCCGCCGAAATAGAGGGAGGCCAGGGCGACGGCGCCGAACACGAGCACCCACATGAGGCCGGGCACGCCCGTCAGCTTCGCGAGCTGGTCGGCGTCCGAGGAATCGGTGCGGCGGGTGGCGCGCAGCCGCTGCAGCTCGACCACCGGCCGTGCGCCCGCCAGCAGCAGGAACGCCGCCGCGAAGTAGGCGAAAGCGGCACGGATCTCCAGGGGGGCGAACCAGGACACCGCGAAGATGATCCCGGCGGTGGTCAGCACCGACGCCACCCCGTACACGTTCCTGATCATGACGAGCATCCCGGCGAGCAGCACCAGCGACGCCCAGAGCGTCAGCGTGGTCCTGCCCATCTCGATCAGCCACGCGAACAGCAGCCCGAGCAGCGGCGGGGCCGTGTACCCGGCCAGCGCGGTGAACACCATCCCGGCGCCGTCCGGTTTGCCCCGCGACACGGTGACGCCCGAGGTGTCGGAGTGCAGCCGGATGCCGTCGAGTTTCCGCCCGAACAGCAGGGCGACGAGCGCGTGCCCGCCCTCATGGGCGATGGTCACGATGTTCCGCGACAGCCTCCAGGCCGGCCCGTAGACCACCAGCGCGAGCGCCAGGACGGCCGAGGCCACCACGATCCATGCCCGTGGCTCGCTCTGCGCCGCCCAGACCTCACTGATCTCCGCCATCATCCGCCCTTCCGCGTGCACGTCGACCTTATGACGCTTCGGGTGGCTACGTCGTTCAGTTGGTGATCCGCGCCGGTCCCCGGAAGACCTGGCGGGTGTGCCAGTCGACGTTCCGCACGTCGGGTTTGGCGAATCCCTGCTGGGGCGGGCGCACGGCCCGTCCGGACAGGTTGAGCACGAAGTCGCGGGACGCGTCGGTGGTGCCCACGAAATGCCGCGAAACGGTGATCTTCCCGGACGGGGTGATCCCCAGCACGCCCTTGTCGAACAGCCGGTGGTGCAGGGTGCACAGGCACAGGCAGTTGCTCATGTCGTCGCGGCCCTCGAACGCCCACCAGCGCAGCCGGGCGACCTCGAGGCCGATCACCGCGTTGCCGAACCAGCCCTCGTAGCCGCAGAACGCGCACCGGCAGTCGTAGGCGACCAGGATCTTCTGCCGGATCATCGGGTCGCGCGGGGAGCGCGGCAGCCGGCCGTCCACGTACTTGGCGATCCCGGCGGTCTGCGCGACCTCCGGCATCAGCCCGGCGGCGGCGCACAGATCCATGTGCAGGCTGGGCTCGAAGTTGGTGTCGAGCAGGATCCGGACGATCAGTGCGAGCAGCCCGGGGTCGGTGAGCATCTCCTTGGCGAACTCGGGCGCGAGCCTGCCGTGCACGTCGGCCGCGATCATCAGTTCGCGTTCCGGTCCGGGGCAGGGGCCGCCGATCCCGGTCGCCACCTCCCAGAGGCCGTCGGCCGCCAGGTGGTAGAAGGGCAGCGAAGGACCGACGATCTTCGGTGGGCCGAATTCGGCGAAGAGCTGGTCGAGTGCCTGCTCGGTCTCGCGAAAACGGATCGGTTTGTACCCGGTCCGCTGCAGCTGCCCGATCGCGTAAAGCAGCAGCAGGGCCTTGTGCGGATCGCGCTCGCCCCCCCGCGTCCACCGCCGCAGCCTGGAGACCCGTTCCAGCCACTCCATGCCGAAAGAGTATTCCCTTCTGCCTCTTATGTCTCCCTTCTGTCACGAGTGGACATACAGGAGATTGCGTGCTCAGTAACGGGGCCCTGAATCGCGGCATTCCAGACCGTCCCGCGGCTGCTTTCCGGTCAGCAGATAGTCCTCGACGGCCCGGTTCACGCACGCGCCCCGCCCGTAGACGATGTGGCCGTCGGCCCGGTTGACGACGAGCCGCGCGCCGGGGAAGCGGGCCGTGACGGCCTTCGCCCAGGCGAGCGGGGTGCGCGGATCGTTGGTGTTGCCGAGCAGCAGGACGGGCGCGACGCCCTTCGGGGTGATCGTGTGCTGGGGGAGCGCGGGCACCTTCCAGTAGGAGCACGCCAGCGTCGTGTTGATCTCCGCGAACAGCGGCGAACGGTCCGACATCCAGTCGATGCGCTTGTCGCTCGCCGCCTCGATCCTGGTCTTCTGCGGGGTCTCCAGACAGCGGACGGCGAGGTTCGCGGCGATCGTCGAGTCGTAGCGGCCGTTCACCGGGTTCCGGCCGCGGCCCGCCTCGGCGAGCGCCTGGAGGGTCCGGCCGTCGCCGCGCAGGGCGTCCGCGAACGCCGTCCGGCCGAGACTCCACAGGGCGGGGTTCATCGCCAGGACGACGACCGCGGTGTGCACGTCGGTGTCGGAGACGTCACGGCCGTGGCCTTTCAGCCGGTCGACGTCGGTGCTGCCGAGCAGTTTCCACAGCCGTCTGCTCGCCGCGGTCCGTGACGTGCCGAGCGGGCAGCCGTGCCGGACACAGCTGTCGAGGAACAGGTCGAACTGGGCGTCGAGCGAGGTGAGCTGGCTGTCCCAGACGCGCCCGGCCCACAGCGCCGAGTCGACGACGGAGTCCAGGACCATCCGCCGGACCCGGCCGGGGAACAGCTCCGCGTACACCTGCCCGAGCTGGGTGCCGTAGGAGTAGCCGAGATAGTTGGTCTTCTTCTCGCCGAGCGCCGCCCGGATGACGTCCATGTCGCGGGCGACGTTCGCCGTCCCCAGATAGGGCAGCAGCCAGCCCGACTTGCTCTGGCACTCCTCGGCGTACCGGCGCGACATCGTGCGCAGCCGCCCCGACTCCCACCGGGTGTCGGGTGTGGAGTCGGTCAGGTAGAAGCGGTCGAGCTGGTCGTCGTCCAGGCAGCGGATGCCGTTGCTGTCGCCGACGCCCCGCGGATCGAACCCGACGATCGTGTACCGCTCGCGGACGGGCGCGGTGATCGCGGCCGCCGCGCTGTACACGAAGTCCTTCCCGGACGCGCCGGGCCCGCCCGGGTTCACCAGCAGCGAGCCCAGCCGCTTCCCCGAGGCCCGCAGCCGGTTGACGGCGATCTCCATGGTCCGGCCGTCGGGGTCGGTGTAGTCGAGCGGCACCTTGACGTCAGCGCAGTCGAACTTCTTGCCTTTGCCGCATTTGCTCCAGCGCGGTTTCTGCGCGTAGAACCGCTCGAGTTTCTTGAAGTCGACGCGGGCGGTCGGCGAGGCCAGCGGCGGGGCCGCGGCGGGCACGCCGGTGCAGGAGGTGGCGACCAGCAGCAGCGCCACCAGAACGGGAAGTCTCAACGGTCGGTCACACCTGACTGATCAGCCCGAGCCGCAGCGCCGTCATCAGTGCCTGGGTCCGGTTGCCGGCACCGAGCTTGTCGTACAGGCGGGCGGTGTAGGTCTTGGTCGTGTTGTGGCTGAGGTTCATCGACCGGGCGATCGCCGCGATCGACAGTCCTTCTTTGAGGAGGCGGAGCGTCTCCTCCTCGCGGGGGGTCAGCAGCACCTCCTCGGCGCGCCTGCGGCGCAGCGCGTCGGCGAGGCCGGTCGCGGTGAACGAGTGCGGTGCGACGGCCGCGTGCCGGATCGCCGACAGGAACTCGGGGGCGGCGGCCGCTTTCGAGACGTACGCGCTGGCGCTCGCCTCCATCGCCCGGAACAGCGGATTGTCGTTTCCGAGTGATCCGAGGACCACGACGCCCGTCGAGGGGTAGAGTCCGCGCACGTCCGCGGTGAGGGTGAGGCCGTCGCCGTCGGGCAGCTGGAGGGAGATCACGGCCACGTCGGGGTTGAGCATCCCGATCTGGGTCCGTCCGCGTGCCGCGTCCTGCGCGGAACCCACGATCTCCAGATCCTTCTGCTCGGCGACGAGCTGCGCCAGGCCGTGCCGGGACAGGGTGTTCCCGTCGATGACAACGATCCGAACTGACATTTCCGACCTCCCCGGGGGTGGACCGGACACGCCTCGCATCCGGCTGGAAGGGTGTCATGAGGAAACCACAGGTGAAACACACGTCACTTGCTGTGAACAGCGTGACTTGCCCCGGGATGTTCTGTCTCCGGGGTCTGGAGGTCGCAACCCTTTTGTGATAGCTGTCACCCGTTCGGGGGACAGGCCGCGCTTTCGGGTGACTTAAGAAGGCGAAACGGGGGATTCCCAACCGCCGCGGGACGGCCTCAGTCTGGGCATTCGTCAGCGGCCGCGGACGACACCGGACTTCCCGCGGCCCACGGAGAGGACCCCCAAACATGAACAGCTCTTTCGCACGCCGTTTCGTCACACCCCTGCGCGCCCATTTCGCGAAACTCCGCGCCGTCGCCGACCGCGGCGCCACCGCCGTCGAGTACGCCCTCCTCGTCGCCCTGATCGCGGTCGCCATCATCGGCGCCACCGCCGCCCTCGGCGGCAGCATCGTCGACATGCTCAACGGCGCCAACGACGGCCTCGACTGCGCCACCCCCGCCGGCGGCGCTCCTCCGGCCGGCTGCGTCGCCCCGTAAGCGATCTGATGACGCGCAGGGACAAGCCACTCGACCGCGGCTCGACCGCGGTCGAGTACGCCCTGCTTACAGCGCTCGTCGCGCTGGTCGTCGTCGGGGCCGTCAGCGCGCTCGGAAGCGCGCTGGCGGACCGCGTCGACAACCAGACGTCCGAGGTCAGTGTGGAGCAGGCAGACCAGTGACCAGCCATGGAAAGAGAGAGAACGGCGAGCGAGGTGCGGCCGCGGTCGAGTTCGCCCTGTTGCTTCCGATCACCATCATGCTCGTTTGCGGAATGATCGACCTCGGGGTCTGGCTCAACCAGAGGATCACGGTCAACGAGGCGGCGCGCCAAGGAGTCCGCGCCTACGTCCTCGCCATCGGCGACGAGGCGGCCAAACAGGACGCGGTCACCGACGTCGTCGAGCGCACCCTGGGCGTCGGCGACTACGCCGTGACCACCACGGCCTGCGCGAAGGAAGACGATGACGACCCGGTCGCCATCGCCTCCGTGACGATCTCGCTCGACTCGGCTCCCCTCGTCGGCCTCGTGCCAGGCTTCGACACCGTCACGCTCAGGTCGAGGGCGGCGATGGCATGCGCGGAGTGATGCGCCGGATCGCCGGCAGCACCGGCGACAGGGGCGCGATGGCGCCCCTCATCGCCCTTCTGCTGGCCGGGGGCGTGTTCCTCGGCCTGGCCGCCATCGTCGTGGACGTCGGCCGGGTGTACGCGGAGCGTGAGGAACTGCAGAGCGGTGCCGACGCCGCCGCGCTCGCCGTCGCCCTGCGCTGCGCCAAGAACGGTTGCGGCACCGACGACCTCGACACCTTGGCTGCCCTCGCCAAGACCTCCGGCGAGGCCAACGCCTCCGACGGCGCGGTGAGCGTACGACTGGTCTGCGGCAAGTCACGTGGTACCGAGCTCACGGACTCCGAGGACGAGTGCGACGCGCCGGCCGAGAACGCGACGGGCTGCGTCGGCGAACGCCCCGCAGGAAACTACGTCGAGTACGAGACGAGCACGGCGAACCCCGATGATTCAACGCTGCTGCCCTATTCGTTCGCGCAGAGTTTCGCAGGGGAACCCGGCGTGACGGTCGGAGCCTGCGCTCGGGCCGGCTGGGGTGGAGCGAAGAAAGCACCCGTCGTCATTCCTTTCATGCTCTCCAAATGCCAGTGGGATCACCTGGCCGCGACGAAACCAATCCTCGACAAACCTGAGGATGTCTTCAACCCGCCCCCGGGCGGCGAGACGCAATTGCACCGCACCGTCACAGGAGTCGGCGGGTGCGGTCGCGATGACAACATCACGATGCTCGTCGGAGGCGATCTTGGCGACTGCGCTCAGCAGGTCGCGGTCGGCGACACGGTGCTGGCTTACACGGAAATCGGCGTAGTCGCTCAGTTCGGAAGCGTGTTGGGGTTGGCTCCCTGCCAGATCAGGACCCTTCAGCGTCGCCTTCGGGAGCTGTTCGATCAGTGGATCGGCGACGGTAAGTCGCCAATCATGTATGTGCCGGTCTATGAATATGATTCCGCCGGTTTCGATTGGGAGTTCGAAATCGAAGTCATTGGGATTCCGATCTTTCACTACAAAATCCCTGTGAGCAAATACAAGATTATCGGATACGCTCCATTCGTTCCGACCGGGGGGAGTGTGGGATTCCATCACGAACCTTCATGGGTGAGGCCGGGGCGGTATTACTGCGGTACGAATTTGACAAATCCCAGGAAGAACCCCTTTCACTTCGCGTTCGCGAACCTGACGGACCCCTGCCTGACCGGGTATTTCGTCCGGGACGTAGTGTCAGGGCCTTATACCACCGATCCGGCCGCTGATTTCGGTCTGACCAGTGTCCAGCTAGCCGGATGACGGCATGAGGATCGAGGAAGCATGAATCGTCGGCTTGTGGCCGTACTTCTGGCCCTGGTGCTGGCAGCGGTGGGGACGTTCGCCGTCTACACCTATACGTCGAACGCCGATGCCCGCGCGCTCGCCGGAAAGAAAGCGGTGAGCGTCCTGGTCGCCGCGCGCGCCATTCCAGCGGGAACACCCGTCGCGCAGCTCCAGCCGAAGGGCTATCTGCGGACGCGGAACTACCCCGCGGAGAGCGTTCCCGACGACGCCCTGTCCTCCATCGACGAGCAGTACGGCGAATTCGTGGTCGGCGACCCGCTACGGCAGGGCGCGCTGATCACGCGCTCCATGATGAAGGAGAAGGGGACCAACCAGGCGTTCGTCATTCCGGAGGGCCGGATCGCCATCACGGTCTCTCTCGAAGAGGCGCAACGGGTCGCGAACTTCGCCAAGCCCGGCACGAAGGTCGTGGTCTTCATCGGTCTGACCAGACAGGTCACCAAGGGCTCGGGAGACAGCGCGAAGACCGCGACCGAGAACATCGTCCGCATCCTCATGGCGGACGTCCCGGTGCTGGCGGTCGGTGAGTCGGCGGCCAAGAGCACCGATGACGACAACAAGGAGAAGCGAAAGCTGATCACCCTCGGGGTCACTCAGGAACAGGGCGAGCGGCTGATCATGGGCGCGACGGCCAACGCCCTCTACATGGGACTGCAGTCCGACACGTCTGAGCTGAACGTCAACAGCAAGGGCGTCAGCACGTTCAGCATCGTGAAGTGAGGCGGAAATGCCGATCATTTGTGAACCGGACGAGGGGGCCGCGCGGAGGATCGCCGCGGGGTTTCGTGATCATGGCAGGATCGTGGGCGACCTGCGTCAGGCGGCGGATGCGTTGATCGCCGATCCGGCCGAGGTCGTGGTCGTGATCGGGCCGGGCGTGGACATCAGGATCGCGTTGGCGTTCGCCATCGGGCGGCTTTCGGACCGGCCCGACCTGGGCATCGTGCTGGTTCGGGAGCAACTGGACGTCAACGTCATGGGCGAGGCGATGCGAGCCGGCATCCGGGAAGTGATCCCGGACCGTGACTTCCCCGCCCTGATGGACGCGTGCCGTCGCTGCTGGGAGGTGTCGCGGTCGATGCAGGCCGCGGTGCGGTCGGCCGCACCGCCGCCGCCCCCGGGCAAGGACGGCAAGATCGTGGTGGTGTTCGCGGCGAAGGGCGGCTGCGGCAAGTCGACGGTCTCGACCAACCTCGCGGTCGCGCTCGCCGGTGACCGTCAGGACGTGTGTCTGGTCGATCTCGACCTCGCCTTCGGCGATGTGGCGATCCTGCTGCGGCTGAGCCCCCAGCGCACGATCTGCGACGCGATCCCGATGGCCGGCCGGATGGATGAGGTCGGTGTGCAGTCGATGCTGGTCCGGCATGAATCCGGCCTGGCCGCGGTCCTGGCCCCGGTCTCGCCCGGTGAGGCCGAGAAGGTGTCCGGTCAGCTCGTCACGGAACTGCTGGCCGTCCTGAAGCGCATGTTCGACGTGGTCATCGTCGACACGCCCTCACAGCTCAGTGAGCATGTGCTGGCGGCGATGGACTCCGCCGACCGGCATCTGCTCCTGACAGCGCCCGAGGTGACGGCGCTGAAAGGCCTGCGGGTGACCCTCGACATGCTGGAGCTGCTCGGCTACCCGTCGTCGGCGCGCAGCTTCCTGATCAACCGTTCCGACATCCGGGCCGGGCTCACCGCCGCCGACATCGAGCGGGTGATCGGCGCCCGGGTGTCGGTTCACGTTCCGCACAGCCAGGATGTGTCAGGCTCGATCAACCGGGGCGTGCCGATGGTGGTGGAACAGCCGAACCATCCCGTCAGCCAGGCGATCCGCCAGGCAGCGCTGCTGGTCACGGAGGGCGAGCAGGTGACCGAGCAGCGAGGCCGGTTCCGCCGACGGGTAGGCCGCAAGTGAGCAGTCTGGGCGAACGGCTGGCGCGGCTCGGTGCCCCCGGGCCGGAGCAGACGAGCCAGGAAGCCACCGCACTGGTGCCAGTGCCGAACCGCAGGTCGAACCGGGCGGTCGATCCGTTCGTCGGACTGAAGCGCAGAGTGCATCAGTCCCTCGTCGACACGCTCGGTCCGCAGCTCTACGACGCGAAGATGAGCCCCGGCGAGCTCGAGCAGGCCGTCAAGGCGACGCTCCAGTCCGTCCTGGACCAGGACGAGACCCCGCTGACCATGGTCGACCGGACCAGGGTCGCCCAGGAGATCGCCGACGAGATCCTCGGTCTCGGTCCGCTGGAGCCCTATCTCAATGATTCCGAAGTCACCGAGATCATGGTCAACGGTCCCGGGCAGATCTACGTCGAGCGCGCGGGAAAGATCCATCTCGTCGACGGCGCGTTCGCCGGTGAGGCCAGCCTTCGCCGCGTGATCGAGAAGATCGTCTCGCGGGTGGGACGGCGGATCGACGAGTCCAGCCCGATGGTGGACGCCCGGCTTCCCGACGGCAGCCGTGTCAACGCGGTCGTCCCGCCGGTGGCGATCGACGGTTCCCTGCTGACCATCCGGAAGTTCTCCGCGGACCCGCTGACCGTGCACGATCTGGTGGCGTTCGGGACCTTCACCCCGCAGGTCGCGGAGCTGATCGCGGCGTGTGTCCGGGCGAGACTCAACGTCGTGATCAGCGGCGGTACCGGTTCGGGCAAGACGACCACGCTCAACGTGCTGTCGTCGTTCATCCCCACGGACGAGCGGATCGTCACCATCGAGGACGCCGCCGAACTCCAGCTCCGCCAGGAGCACGTGCTGCGGATGGAGTCGCGGCCCGCGAACGTCGAGGGACGCGGCATGATCTCCATCCGCGATCTGGTCCGCAACAGCCTCCGGATGCGTCCCGACCGGATCGTGGTCGGCGAGGTCCGCGACGGCGCCGCGCTCGACATGCTCCAGGCGATGAACACCGGTCACGACGGCTCGCTCACCACGGTTCACGCCAACAGCCCCCGCGACGTCCTGTCGCGGTTGGAGACGATGGTGCTGATGTCGGGGATGGAACTGCCGGTGAAGGCGATTCGCGAGCAGATGGCCAGCGCCATCGACCTGATCATTCATCAGTCGCGGTTCAAGGACGGCGCTCGTCGCCTCACCCACGTCACCGAGGTCTCCGGGATGGAGGGCGACATCGTCACGCTCCAGGACATCTTCCTGTTCGACGGACGCGCCGGTGTCGACGCCAACGGCCGGACTCTGGGCACGCTCCGTTCGACCGGGCTCCGGCCGCGGTTCATGTCCAAGCTCGCGTCCATGGGCATCGCCGTCCCGCACGAGGTGTTCGGTCACGAGCAGGCGCCGTGGTGACGCTCGGGGTGCTCCTCTCCGCCTGCTTCGTCACGATCTTCGTCGCCGTGCTCGCGATCTTCGTGGCGCGTGCTCCGGAGGGCAAGGACGACATCACCGACCGGATCGCCCAGTACCGGCCGCTCCGCGCACAGAAGGACGAAGCGGAGTCCGGCTCGGTCGCGACGGCGCTGCTCGCGTTCACGCAGCGGCTCATCACGGCGGCGGGCAAGGCGGAGAAGATCTCCGCGGAGCTGGCCAAGGCCGGATGGCGGCTCCAGCCCCACGAATGGACCCTGCTGCGCGGGATCGCGGTGTTCGCCTCGGTGGCAGGGCTGTGGGTGCTCACCCGGCAGGAGTTCGTCAGCGTTCTGGTCGGCGGCGCGCTTCCCCTCCTGCTGACCAAGATGCTCCTGTCGGGCGCCCGCGATCGCCGGGTCATGGCCTTCGCCGATCAGCTACCGGACGCCCTCTCGATGATCGCGGGCAGTCTCCGGGCGGGTTTCACCATCTCCCAGTCGCTGGAGCGGTTGGCTCAGAACGAGAGCCGCCCGCTGGGCGAGGAGATGGCGCGCGCGCTCGCGCAGACCAGGATCGGGGTGACGATCGAGGACGCCCTCGACCAGGTCGCCGCCCGGATGGACTGCTCCGATCTGTCCTGGGTGGTGCTGAGCATCAGGATTCAGCGTGAGGTCGGCGGGAACCTGGCCGACGTCATCGAGACGACGATGGAGACGATGCGCGAGCGTACGCGGCTGCGTCGGCACGTCAGGGCATTGTCGGCCGAAGGCAGGCTGTCCGCCTACGTGCTGTTGTCCCTGCCCCCGCTGCTGCTGATCGGCCTGCTCCTGCTGCGCCCCGAGTACATGGCGCCCATGCTGTCCTCGCCGATCGGCTGGATGATGATCGCGACTGGTACCGCTGGCCTGGCGATCGGCTGGTTCTGGATCAGCCGCATGATCAGAATCGAGCTCTGATGGACGCCTTGCTGTTGTACGGAGGGCTGGCGGCCCTGGCCTCGGCCGTCGTCCTGTTGGTGCTGGCGCTGACCATGCAGAAGCGTGAGCCGAGCTCGGTGGAGAAGGGGCTGGCTTCGATCGAGCGGGACTATGCCGGGCGGCGGCCGCGGTCGTTGCTGGGGGTCGCGGGCGACGAGTCGGTGTTCATGCGGCAGCTGCTGGCGCTGGCGTTGCGGCTGTCGCCGCAGGGGATCATCGAGAAGCTGCAGCAGCGGCTGGAGCGGGCGGGGAGTCCGCGGGGCTGGACGGCCGAGCGGGTGCTGTCGTTCAAGGGGCTCGGGCTGGTCGCCGGGGTGCTGATGGCGGTGCTGTTCTCCGCGCCGCGCCTCGGCTACGGGCCGCTGTTCCTGGTGCTGTTCGGGGCGTTCGGGTTCTTCGTCCCGGACATCCTGCTGTACAACACCGGGCTGAAACGGCAGGAATCGATCAGGGCGACCCTGCCCGACGTGCTCGACCTGCTGGTCGTCAGCGTGGAGAGCGGGCTCGGTTTCGACGCGGCGCTGGCCAGGGTCAGTGACAGCACCAAGGGGTCGCTCGCCGCGGAGCTGACCCGGGTCATGCAGGAGATCCAGCTCGGCCAGTCCCGCGAGGACGCGATGCGGGCGATGTCGTCGCGGGCGGCGGTCGCCGAGCTCTCGACGTTCGTGGGGGCGATGGTGCAGGCCGCCGACCTGGGCATCCCGGTCGGCAAGGTGCTGCGCGAGCAGGCCAACGAGATGCGGGTGAAGCGGCGGCAGAACGCCGAGGAGAAAGCACAGAAGCTCGCCGTGAAGATCACGATCCCGGTGATCTTCTGTCTGTTCCCCGCGATGTTCCTGATCCTGCTCGGCCCCGGCGTGATCAGCTACCTGAACAGCGGCGGGCTGAGGTAGCGGGCGCGGCTACCGCTGGACGCGGTAGCCGGCCTCCTGGAGCGCCTTGACGGCCGTCTCCAGCCGTGTCTCGGGCACGAGCACCAGATCGGCGTGGAAGGTCGAGGCGACGAACGACGGCACCCCGGCGTCGGCGAGCGGCGCCAGCAGCCCCGCCAGCACGCCCGCCGACTCCAGCCCGTGGGCCTCGCCGTACAGGCCCGACCAGCGGGCCGCCTCGGTCCACGGCTCGGCCTCCCGGACGACCGTGAGGCCCTCGGGCGCGCGGACCAGGGCGATCCAGTCGTCGTCCTCCGGGAACGTCGCGGCCGGAAGATGGCCGATCGTGAACGCGGAGGGGACGACACCGAGCGTCAGCATTCGAACATGCTATCCAACGGCGGTGCGGCGCATGACCGCGAACGCCGCCAGGTAGAGCGCCGCCGCGACGACCAGCAGGAAGTGGTAGCCGGTCGCGATGCCGATGTACTCCAGGCAGCCGCCGACCATCGCGCCGAGCAGGTTCGCGCCGAACGCCGTGGACGCGTCCGCGGTCTCGGTGAACCGGCGGGCGAAGATGATGTTCGCGGCGAAGATGGGCAGGAACGCGATCGTGATCGCGGTGATCGCCCGCAGCGGCACCGGCAGCGACAGCAGCCACGAGTTCGGCACCAGCCAGGCCAGCACCAGCCCCGCGAGCAGGATCCCGAACATCACCGGGATGGGCGGCGTCCGGAATCTGCGGGTGATCTCGACGGCCGCCAGCACCGCGACGAGCACCCCGCCGAAGACGATCGCGTTCACCACCCACGTGGTGCCGAACAGCAGCGCGAACCCGGTGACGCTCTTGGTCTCCAGCAGCAGGAACGCCGCGCCCAGCAGGACGAGATCGCCGTAGGGCCGCATCGAGCGGAACGGCCCGCCGAAGATCCGGACCATCGCCACCGACGCCGCGAGGATCATCGCGATGACCATCAGGTGCATCGGCGGGATCTTCGCGTCGCGCAGGTAGAGGAACGGCCGGTCGTCGGTGGTCGGCTTGACGAACGACTCGTCCTGCCAGACCGCCTCGCACGACTGGTCGGCCTCGGTGAGGCCCGCGGTCAGCACCGCGAGCTTGCCGGCGGACGGCGGCACGTCCAGGCACGGCTTGTGGCCGAAGACCGCGTCGGCGGTCCCGGCCAGCCGGTCGACCAGCCACCGCTCGCGGTAGTAGTTGTACATCGTGAACGCGCCGCCGGGCTTGAGGTGCTCGCGCGCCGAGGCGAACGCCTCCTTGGTGAACAGGTAGGACTCCAGCCGGAGCGCGCCCTGCCCCGGCACCAGGGTGAGCGAGTCGGGCAGCGCGAAGATGATCAGGTCGTACTTGCGCTTGGTCGACGACAGGTAGGCGCGACCGTCGTTGATGTGCGGGTGCACCTTGGGGTCGTCGTAGGGCTTGTCCGGGTTGAGCTTGACGCCCAGGCCGCGCAGCCGCGGGTCGATCTCGACGGCGTCGACCCGCTCGGCGCCCTGCTTGAGCGCGATCGCGACGTCCGTGCCGCTGCCCGCGCCGACGATCAGCACGTCCTTGTGCGGGTTCTGCGGGGTGCGCGCGTAGGGGAAGCCGTAGAACGCCTCGCCCTGGAGCCGGTACTCGGCGTCCGTGACGTCCTGGTGCGGCACGCCGTTGGAGTTGATCTGCGTGGCCTTGTGCCCGTTCGACGACTTGTCGAGGTAGTCGATCTTGCTGTACGGCGACCAGAGGGTGTTGGCGGCCAGCGACTCGCCCGCGAGCATCGCGACCAGCGCGATCGCCGGCGTCACGACCAGCAGCCCTTCGACGAGGGTGCGCGGCAGCAGCAGCCACAGGTAGAGCGCGGCGGCGATGACGCCCCACACCACCGGCGGCGCGTACAGGAACGACATCGCGGTGAACGCCGAGATGCCCAGCAGGCTGCCGACGAGGTCCCAGCGGTACGCCTCGAGCCGCGACAGCTTCTCGAAGCACTGGCCGACGATCAGCGCGGGACCCATCAGGATGACGGCGACCGCCACGAAGATGGCGGGCAGCACCATCCATGCGGGCGGCCCTTCCATTTTCACGGCCGTGAAGTAGATGAGGTCGCTGCCCGTACGGCTGATGGTCACCGGGAACTTGAGCACGAATCCCACGAGCAGCGCGAGCACCATCAGCGAGAGAATCGGCTTGCCGGGGTTGCGGGACGCCCGCAGGAATCCCACCCCGATCCCGAGGAACGATCCCAGCAGCACGAAATTGCTGAAGTACGCCAGGTGCACCACGTTCGATCCGGTCCACCGGATCAGCGCGAGTTCCAGGAACAGCATGAGCGCACTGCTGCCCACGAGCCGTCTCTTCACCGCGGCCAGGTCGGCGCCCGGCTCGTCGTTCTCGGTCATGGTCGGCTCGTCGGTGAGCGACATGTAACAGGTCCTCGCTGGGGGTTCGGGGGTCAAGTACCGGAACGAGAAACGTACCGTTACCCGCCGATCCTCCGAAAGTACGAACACTCTGCGGGTAAACGAAAGCTCAATTCGCCTGCATCGTCACTCAGGGTGTTTCTAGCCTCTCACCGTCTGGGAGTAAGTACAGGTCAGAGGGGGATTTGCGAGATGTCGGACATGGCGGCGGAGAAGCGCTATCGCGAGCTGGTGCGGGTCGCGTACCTGATCCTGCCGGGGGAGGGCTCGCGGGAGGTGCGGCTGGCGATGGCGCGGCGGATCGTCGACCGGAACCTGCCGCGCAGGCCGGTCGGCGGGCGCGCCTACACCGAGGCGCGGTCGCGGGTGCTGCGGCAGGCGATGCAGCCG
>NZ_BAAGZI010000122.1:0-14834 GCF_054778695.1 Actinocorallia lasiicapitis | reverse complement strand
CCCGCCGGGAGTCGTTCGGGCTCGCGGCGCTGGAGGCGCGGCTCGCGGGAGTGCCGGTGCTGGCGCACGCGGCGAGCGGGGTCGCGGACTTCGTCGACGACGGCACCGGAGGGCTGCTCGGCCGGAACCCCGCCGAACTCTCCCACGCGCTGGTCCGGCTGGTCACCGACCACGATCTACGGCACGCGCTGGCCTCCCACAACCGCAGGTTCGACGTCGAGGAGTGCACGTGGCCCGCGGTGCTCGGCGCGTTCGAGGAGATCTACTCCTCGCTCACCGGCCTGGCCGAGCCGGAGCCGCCCGTCGCCGAACCGGTGGCGGAGGCCGGGCCGCAGCGGCCCGGCCTCTACCTGGTCAGCGATCAGGACGTCCAGGATCAGGACGTCCGGGATCAGACACCCAGGACGGAACGCGCCCACTTGTAGTCGCTCTTGCCGACGGCGGTCCGCTGCACCTCGGTGACGAGCTGGAGCTGGCGCGGCAGCTTGTAGCCGGCGAGCCGTTCCCGGCAGTGGTCGACGATGTCCTCGAGGGTCAGCTCGAAGCCGGGCGCGGGCGCGACGACGGCCGCGACGCGCTGCCCGAACCGGTCGTCGGGCAGCCCGACGACCACGACGTCGTACACGCCAGGGTGGTCCTTGATCGCGACCTCGACCTCTTCGGGGTAGACCTTCTCCCCACCCGTGTTGATCATGAGGGAGCCACGGCCCAGCAGCACGATCGTGCCGTCGGCCTCCAGCGACGCGTAGTCGCCCGGCACCGACCAGCGGACCCCGTCGGCGTCGGTGAAGAACGTCGTCGCGGTCTTGGCGGGGTCGTTGAAGTAGCCGAGCGGGATGTGGCCGGTACGCGCCAGCTTGCCGATCTCACCGGGCTGGACGGGCTTGAGGTCGTCGTCGAGGACCGTGATGCCGTCCTTCATCTGGAAGCGGGCGGTGCCCTCCTTGCCGCCGACCGAGGGGCCGCACGCCCCGGTCTCGGACGCCCCGTAGTTGTCGAGGAACATCACGAACGGCAGCGTCTCCTTGATCGCGTCCTTCGCGGCCTCCGTCAGCGGCGCGCCGCCCGAGGCGATCGCGAACAGCGACGAGGTGTCGTGGGTGGTCTTGGCGAGTTCGGCGGCGAGCGGCTTGGCCATCACGTCGCCGACCACCATGATCACGTTGGCCTTCTCGCGGGCCAGCAGTTCCAGGGCGTGCGCCGGGTCGAAGTTGTGGTCGGTGTACAGCACGACCTGCGCGCCGCTGAACAGCGACATCAGCGCCACCCACTGGCCGGCGCCGTGCATGACGGGCGCGCAGTCCAGGGCGCACATCGCGTTGGCGTTGGCGTTCTCACGGATCTGCTCGGGGCTGGAGATCGGGTCGCCGAGCACGTTCCCGCCGCCCAGCGCTCCGAAGAAGATGTCCTCCGACCGCCACTCGACACCCTTCGGGTAGCCGGTGGTGCCGCCGGTGTACATGATGTACCGGTCGTCATCGGAACGCTCGGGGAAGTCGTTAGCGCCGGACTGACCGGCGATCGCCGCCTCGTAGGCGACGCCCGCGACGTCGTTCTCGCCGCCGTCCTCCAGGATCACCACATGCCGCAGATCGGGCAGCGCGGCCTGGTCGACCTTGCCGAGCAGGGACCGCTCGCCGATCAGCGCGACGGACTGGGAGTCCGACAGGACGTGGTGCAGTTCCCCCGCGACGTACCGGTAGTTCACCGGCACCGGCACGGCCCGGATCTTGAAGATGCCGAAGAACGCCTCGAGCCACTCGGCCCGGTTCCACGACAGGATCGCCACATGCTCGCCCGGCTTGACGCCCTGCTCGGCCAAGTGGTGCGCGACCTGGCTGGCGCGGGCGTTCAGCTCCGCGTAGGTCTGGCGGACGTCGCCCGCCACCAGGGCCGGTCGATCCGGCCCTGCTTCGGCGAGGAGCTCCAGAAGATCGGCCAGGTTGTAGGTCGCCACGTTCTCTCCTCGGCGCGGGGTCACTATTGGGGCCATCTTCGTTTCCATGACGTTAACCGGCAATACCCAACTGACAAATCGTCTCAGAAAGGTGCCTCACCTCACTGACAAACCCGGCGGGCTTAACGACCGTCTTATGGGGCATCCGAGAGGCTGTCGATAACAATTGAGAAACAAGCAGGGGGAGCTGAGGAGCAGTGACCGCAACCGTCGCCTGGACTCCGCCGAGCTGGGACGAGATCGTCAACCAGCACTCGAACCGCGTGTTCCGCCTGGCCTACCGGCTCACCGGCAACCGCCACGACGCCGAGGACCTCACCCAGGACGTGTTCGTCCGCGTCTTCCGGTCCCTGTCCTCCTACACGCCCGGCACCTTCGAGGGCTGGCTGCACCGGATCACCACCAACCTGTTCCTCGACGGCGCCCGCCGCCGCCAGCGGATCAGGTTCGACGCCCTCACCGACGAGGCCGCCGACAAGCTCCGCGCCCGGGAAGCAGGCCCCGCACAGCTCGTCGACGACTCCTACCTCGACCCCGAGGTGCAGACCGCGCTCGACGCCCTCGCCCCCGAATACCGGGTCGCGGTCATCCTCTGCGACATCGAAGGGCTGACCTACGAGGAGATCGCGGCCGTCCTCGACGTCAAGCTCGGCACGGTCCGCAGCCGGATCCACCGGGGCCGCTCCCAGCTCCGCAAGCAGCTCGAACACCGCCGCCCGCACGAGGCGGCGGCCGCCGCGGCGGGCTGATTCGGCCGATCGCGGATTATCGGCTAGGGTTTCTACTCGTCGCCCGGTGAGATCCCGGGGGCACGCGGAAGTGGCTCAGTGGTAGAGCATCACCTTGCCAAGGTGAGGGTCGCGGGTTCGAATCCCGTCTTCCGCTCTCAACGTGGAGAACTTGTCGCCCGGGCCTAGTGCCCGGGCTTTTCCTTATCACCTCGGTGTAGTGACCGGCGGGTCGTCTCCCGGTTAGCCTCCCGTTCCATGGACATCGTCTTCGAACGTCGCGGCGAGGGTGCGCCCCTCGTCCTGCTGCACGGCATCGGCCACCGCTGGCAGGCCTGGGAGCCGGTGTTCAACCTCCTGGCCAGAGAACGCGACGTGATCGCCGTCGATCTGCCCGGGTTCGGCTCCTCCCCCGCCCTCGGCGAGGAGCTCTCCTACGACCTCGACACGGTCGTCGGGCAGCTCGCCGACGCCTTCGACACCATGGGCCTGGTCAAACCGCACATCGCGGGCAACTCCCTCGGCGGGCTGTTCGCGCTGGAGGCCGCCGAACGCGGGCTCGTCTCCTCGGCGACGGCCCTGTCGCCCGCCGGGTTCTACGACGAGGCCGGATTCCGGTACGCGATCACCGTGCTGCGGGCGCTGCGGCTCGGGGCGTCCATCCCCGGCGCGCTGCTGGAACGGGTGATCGCCTCGCCGATCCAGCGGAACCTGCTGTTCCGGACCCTGTACGGACGTCCGCACCTCGTCGACCCCGCCACGCTGCTCGCCGACGCCAAGGCGATGGCCTCGGCCACCGGGTTCGAGAAGACCGTCAAGGCGGGGGCGGGCGTGCGGTTCAGCGGCACCCTCACCGACGTCCCCGTGACGATCGCGTGGGGCACCAAGGACCGGATCCTGCCGACGTCGCAGGCGCTCCACGCCCGCTCGACCCTCCCGCACGTCAACCACGTGTGGCTGCCGGGCTGCGGCCACATCCCGATGAGCGACGACCCCGAAATGGTCGCCGGCGTCATCCTGCGCACCAGCGCCCTGCTCGCCGCCTAGACGTGCGGGGCTAGGCCAGCGGCAGGTAGAGGACGAAGCGGGCGCCCTTCGGGGACTCCTCGACGCGTAGGGAACCGTCGTGGGCGAGCGCGATGTCCCGGGCGATCGCCAGGCCGAGGCCCGTGCCGCCCGCGCCACGGCTGCGGGCGCTGTCGAGCCGGGTGAACCGCTCGAAGATCCGGTCGCGGTCGGCGGGCGGGATGCCCGAACCCGAGTCGGTGACGGTCAGGAGGGCGTCGGGGCCGTCCCGGCGGACCTCCAGGAGGATCGGCGGCGCACCGTACCGTTCGGCGTTGTCGAGCAGGTTCGCCAGCAGCCGTTCGATCTGCATCCTCACCCCGTCGACGATCACGTCGGGCTCGGCTTCGACCGTCACGCCCTCCCGTCCGGCGGCCAGGGCCAGGGCACCCAGATCGAACTCCTCGCGGGCGGCGTCGGCGGTGCCGAGCCTGGCCAGGAGCAGCAGATCGGTGACGATCGCCTCCAGCCGGTCGGTGTCGCGCAGGGCGTCGCCGACGGTGCGGCGCAGATCGGTGTCGTCGGGGTAGAGGGCGGCCTCCTCCAGGGTGGCGCGCAGACCGGCGATCGGGGTGCGGAGCTCGTGCGAGGCGTCCGAGGCGAACTGGCGCTGCCGTGACACGGCGCGTTCCAGCCGGTCCAGGGTCAGGTTCGCGGTACGGGCGAGCTGGGCGATCTCGTCCTCGCCGCGCGGCTGCGGCACCCGGCGACTCAGATCCGTCGCGCTGATCTCCGAGAGCTGCGCGCGGATCGCCTCGATCGGGCCGAGGGTACGGCCCACCATCAGATGGGTCAGCCACGCGACCAGCGCGGTGAGCACCGCCACGATCCCCGCGATGAACAGGTCGAGGAGGTGGCCGCTCACCAGCGACGGCACCCGCACCGCCGCCAGGACGACCGGGGCGTCCGGCGCCGCGGTGATCCGGACCGCCTCGACGAGATAGCAGCCGCCGCCGGGCGCCGGGCACTCGACCCGATCCGCCACCCGGACGTCAGGGGCCGGGCGGAACACCGAGATCGGCACACGGCCGCGGGCCGCACCGGTGGAGTTCAGCACCCGCCCGTCCGGGCCGACGATCTGGATCAGTTCGACCTCGACGTCCAGCGGGATCGGCACCGGCACCACGCCCGCCCGCAGATCCGCCGAGATCCGGCGGGCCGCCTTCTGCGCCTTGTCGAAGGCGTCATCGGTCAGCGACTCCCTGACCAGCGCCGCGGCCCCGAAACCGAGCACCCCGAAGACCGCGCCCGACAGGAGCGCGGCGATGAGCGTGTCCCTGGCCCGGATGGACCGTGGCCACCACCGCATACGGTTCCCTCCACCGGCAGATCGACGCCCAGTATCCCGGCGGGCGCGGCGGCCACCCGGGTGGACGCGCCGTCCGGACGGCATCCCGCGCGCCCGTCCGGAAAGAACCGGGGAAGTTGTCACGGTCCTGCGGCCGAACCTGGTCGGGAACGTAACTACACTGGCGAGGCCTGATCCCCTCAGGACATGATTTGACCCACAATCATGTAGAAAGTTACACAGGTCACTGTTTTCTCGGTGATCGACCGCCCCAGGTGCGGGGGCCTTGAGCGCCGGTTGGAGGTCACCGCATGTCTGCAGAAGCGAGCGTCCCCGCTCGCAGCAGCCGTTCCGAAGCCAGCCCCTGGGACGACATCCCGGGCGAGCTGGCCGAGCACATCCGCCCGCACCTGGACGAGGTGGCCGAGGAGATCATCAGCGAGATCCAGATCAGGGTCCGCGAATACTCCCGGGGCGAGGGCCCCTACGCGTCGATGCTCCGGCTCGTCGTCGAACGCGCCCTCCAGCACTTCGTCGACCGGATCGCCGGCGGCAACTTCGACGACGAGGAGTTCTTCGCGGCGATCGGCCGCGGCGAAGCCGGAGAGGGCCGCTCCCTCGACCCGCTCCAGTCGGCGATGCGCGTCGGCTCCCTCGTCGCCTGGCGGCGGCTCAGCTCCAACGCCTACGACCTCGACCCGCGGATCATCGCCAGCCTCGGCGAAGCCGTCTTCCTCCACCAGGACGAGATCGCCAAAGCGGCCGCCGAAGGCTACTCGCAGGCCAGGGCCGCCGTCGCCGGCGAAATGCAGCGCCGCCGCCGCCGGCTGCTCGACCTGCTGCTGTCCGACCCGGCCCCCGGGCACGACGCCGTCGCCGACCTCGCGGCCGCCGCCCACTGGCAGATGCCGCGGACCATCGCGGACGTCGCCCTCGACATCCGGCACCAGGACACCCGGCCGCCCGCGTTCCCGCCGGACGTCCTCGTCGACCTGTCCCGCACCCTGCCCAGCCTGATCATCCCCGACCCGGACGGCCCCGGCCGCGCCGCGCTCGTCGACCGGGCCCTCGCCGACTGCTCGGGCGTCATCGGGCCGACCGTCCCGGTGACGGAGGCCGCCCGCTCCATGCACCTGGCCCGCCAGATGCTCCAGCTCGCCGGACGGGGCGTCATCGAGGCCGACGGCGTGATCCGCTGCGTCGACCACATGAGCACCCTGATCATGTTCCAGGACGAGTCGCTCCTGGACTCCCTGGCCGCCCTCCGCCTCGCCCCGCTGGCGCACCTGCGCAACAGCCAGCAGGACCGGCTCGCCGAGACCCTGCTGGCGTGGCTGCAGTCGGGCCGGAACGCCAACGAGGTGGCGATGCGGCTGCACGTCCACCCGCAGACGGTCCGCTACCGGCTCCGCCAGCTCGAAGAGCTCTTCGGCGACCAGCTCCTCGACCCCGACCTCCGCTTCGACCTGGAGATCGTCCTGCGGGCCCGCCGACTCCAGCAGGCCAGCTCCGTGACGACCACCGGCGAGCACCGGGCCGTCTCCGGCGAGGTCATCACCCTCCGCCGCTACTGACGCGGGGAAAGTCCTTCTTGTCACACCTTGAGCGGCTTTCGGCGACGTCGCTCAGGGCCTGCCTAGTCGGCCGCGTCAACCGATCGGATCATGAGTGCCCCGCCCCGCGCATCGGGGCGGGCCACCCCCCAGGAGCACTCATGCGTCTTCTCCGGCTCGCCGTCGGCGTCCTCACCGCCGCCGCCGCGCTCACCGCGCCCGCCACCGCCGCCCGCGCCGACGGACCCAACCCCGTGATCTTCGTGCACGGCTTCTCCGGCAGCACCACCAACTGGGACAGAGCCCGAACGGTCTTCCAGAACGCGGGCTACCCCGCCGACCGCCTGTACACCTACGGCTACAACTCCTACGGCGACAACGTCAAGAACGCCGCCGGGCTCGCGGCCTTCGTCGCAGACGTGAAGTCCGCGACGGGCGCGGCCAAGGTCGACCTCGTCAACCACTCGATGGGCGGCCTGGTCAGCCTCCACTATCTGAAGGTGCTGAACGGCGCCCAGAACGTGGCGCATCTGGCGTCGCTCGCGGGTGCCAACCACGGCACCTGGTCGGCGATGAACTGCTGGTGGTTCACCACCTGCCGCCAGATGCTCCCCGGCTCCCCCTTCATCGGCAAGCTCACCGCGGGCGACGAGACCCCGGGGCCCACGTCCTACGCCACCTGGTACTCCTCCTGCGACGGCGTGATCAACCCGTATCGCAGCACCGAACTGGCCGGCGCCCAGAACAACGAGACCGACTGCGTCAAGCACGTAGCGTTCCTCGGCAACACCGCGGTCCTCACTCAGGTCGCCGCGTTCCTCCGGAGCTGAGCTCCGCCGGACCGGGCTCGCCCGGTCCGGCCTCGCGGACGTCAGCAGGAAGTGGGCGGCTGCTTGCCGGCGAACCGGTCCGACAGGTAGGCGAGGGCGTCACCGGAACGTCCCAGGGCCTCGGTGATGTGCCCGCCCAGCCAGTCGCGCACGTTCTGGACCTTGGTTCCCTTGGCGCACCACGCCTTGGACAGGACGTCCGCCTGGCCGACCGGGACGATCTCATCGAAAACGGCGTGGTAGCTGTAGACGGGGGTCGTCGGGGCGTTCGCGCCGAGCTTGTTCCGCTTGAGCACCGCCGCCACCGACGGCACGGCGGACAGATCGGCCACGGTCGTGTAGTCGGACATCTTCTTGAACGCGAAATCGAGCAGAAGCTCGTTGGTGCAGCGTCCGGTGGCCTTCGCCATGGCCTTGACGCCTTCGGCGTTGAGCAGCCCCGCCATCCCCGCCTCGGGGAACTCGGTCATCAGGCTGACGTTGACGCCGATCCCGAAACCGGAGAAGATCCCGCCGTCGATGTGCTTGCCGACGACCCCGAGGTCGGCGGGTGTGCCGCCCATCGTCGCGCCCTTCAGGTCGAGCTCGGGCGCGTAGGACGGCTGGAGTTCGGCGGCCCAGCCCGTCGCCTGGGCTCCACCCGAGTAGCCGCTGAGCGCCCACGGGTTGCCGGGCCCGAGCCCGCCCTCCCCGAACCGCTGGACGGCGCGGATCCCGTCGAGCACCGCGTGCCCGGCCTGCGGCCCCGCCCCGTACACCGATTTCGGCCCCTCAAAGTCGGGAAACGCCACCGCCCACCCCTTGTCGATCATGGCAGGCGCGAACAGCGCGGTCGGCGCGTCAGAGAACCCACCCTGCGCGAGCGTGTAGGACGGCGCACACTGCGTCCCGGTCCCATCCTCGGCAAGCTGCAACGACACCACAGGCCGCGCCCCACCCCCCGTCCACCCCTTCTTCGGCACGGCAACAGTCGTCACGGCCAGCTCGGCCACGTCATGCGAGTCGTTGCTGCGGTAGGAGATCTGCCAAGCGTCGGCCTTGTCCGACAACCCACCCCACTTCAGCGTGACGGCCCGCTTCGCCACGACCGCCCCCGGCGCATAGGCGGCAATGTCCGCAGGCGCCACATAAAACGAATCCTGATCAGGCACCACCGAACCGGCGGCCTCCTCGGCCCCCGCCGCGCTGTTCCCACCAAGCACTCCGGCCGCGACCGCGACCGTCAGCCACACGGCTGCTCTTCTCATGTCCACTCCAGTCAGGAACCGGCCCCAAAGCCGTAAGCCCCCCACTGTCGCGCCCCCCACCCCACCAAACTGCTCCATCCCCGCGCACCCTCCCCCACCCCCTCCGCACCCTCTGACTATTCCCCCGCGCGGCACCCCACCCGCTCACGAAAAGCCGTTGCGGCACGACCCCACGTCCACAGAAAACTGTCCCCCATGACTCGACCGCGTCTTCTGCGCCCCTCCCCGAACTACCGCGACACGTACCTTTCCGGTGAGCGGGCGGACCAGGCCGCTACTGGGGCGGACGCGCTCTGGCTGGATGGCGCCGAAGCGGACTTTGCGGCCTTTGCCATGGATCGTGGGCAGACCCGTGTTCGCTGGGGAGTCCCGTCCACCGAGTACTGGTGGATCGCCGGCGGCACCTACCTCGGCACCCTGATCATCCGCCACTGCCTCACCCCCGGGCTGGCCCTCTCCGGCGGCCATATCGGCTACCACGTCGTCGCGCCCCACCAACGCCAGGGGCACGCCACGCGTATGCTCGCCGCCGCCCTCCCCCTCTGCCGGGCCCTTGGTCTCCCCCGCGTCCTCCTCACCTGCCACTCCGCCAACACCCCCTCCCACCGCGTCATCCGCGCCAACGGCGGCCGCCACACCGCCACCCACGCCGACGAACACCACTACTGGCTCGAAGTCCCTGGCTAGGCGCTGATTTCCGGGGTTCTGGCTAACCTGGGGGAGGCACTGTCCTACGCTTTCGCGGGAGCTGATCGTGAAGAATGAGGAGCGCTCGGTGACCATCGCCAAGGTCGAAGGACTCGAAACCGTCGAGCTGTACGACACTCCCTACGCCCTGTGGGAACGCGGCGAGCTCCACGATCTGCTGCACCTACCCGAGACCTACACGGTCGAGATCGTCGGCGGAGTGATCGTGGTGAAATCAGCGGCGTCACTGGGACATGCCGCAATCCTCCAGTCCATCGCGAAACCCTTCCTCGTCCGCGAGGACGATCCCGGCTTTTCGTGGGCGGTCATCGGCGGACCGGCCCTCGGGATGGTCGGATTCGGTGACGGCTACATTCCCGACCTCATGGTGCTCGACCGCGGCCTCCTCGACGAGGCCGTAGGAGCCAATGTCCGCAGTCTCGTCCCAGATCAGGTGGAGATGGTCGTGGAGGTGACTTCGCGGTCGAACGCAGCAGAGGATCGCCGCCCGGTCGCGGACCGGCAGCGTCCCACCAAATGGACCGGGTACGCCCGCGCCGAGATCCCGCACTACCTGCTCGTGGACGCCAATCCGCGCGACCCGCAGGTCGAGCTCTGGTCGATCCCCGAGGGCCGCAGCGGGGCCTATCTCGACTGTCAGCGTTGGAGTTTCGGGGAGGACGTGGCGCTGCCCGAGCACTTCGGGATCGAGTTCTCCACCGCCAAGTGGAAGGTCTGGCCTGCGTAAGGCCCAAGAGAAAAGGGGAGCGCCCCGCTGGGGGTGGCGGGGCGCTGAGGGGGGTGGGGGTCAGGAGCGGTAGAGGTTGAGTTTTTCTTCGCCGATTTTGGCTCGGAGGGTGGGGTTGTCTACGCCTAGGCCCTCGGTGGGGGCGGCGCAGAGGACGGCGACCTTGCCGATGTGCTGGTTCGTCTGGACGGCTCGGGTGGCGTCGGCGGCCTGGGTGAGGGGGAAGACCTTCGACAGCGTGGGGTGGAGCATGCCCAGGGAGAACAGGCGGTTGGTCTCGACGGCCTCGTGGTAGTTGAAACCGTGCGAACCGATGATCGACTTCAGGCGCATCCAGAGGAAGCGGTTGTCGTACTCGTGCTTGAAGCCCGTCGACGAACCACAGGTGACGATCTTGCCGCCGCGCTTGGCGACGTATACGGAGGTGCCGAAGGTCTCCGCGCCCAGGTACTCGAAGACGATCTGGGGGTCCTCGCCGACGAGGGAGCGGATCGCCTCGCCGAGGATCCGGCCGGCCTTGCGGTGGCGGAAGCCCTCCGCGCCCAGCCCCAGCTCGTTGCGGTTGATGACGTGCTCGACGCCCTGCCTGCGGACCAGTTCCGCCTTGTCCTCCGAGCCGACCACCGCGACGGGGATGCCGCCGCCGTTCTTGACGAGCTGGGTGGCGTAGGAGCCGAGCCCGCCCGTACCGCCCCACACCAGGACGACGTCGCCCTGCTTCATCTGCGCGCCGTGCTTGCTGACCAGCATCCGGTAGGCGGTCGCCGCGCACAGCGTGTTCGAGGCGGCCTCCTCCCAGGTCAGATGCTCCGGCTTCTTGATCAGCTGGTTGGCCTTGGCGACGCAGAACTCGCCGAGCGAACCGAAGTTGGTCTCGAACCCCCACGCGAGCTGGGTCTCGCTCATCATGCCGTCGTCGTAGGAGCCGTGGTCCTCCTCATCGACGTACGACGGCGAAAGGACGACCTTGTCGCCGACCCGCCACCGCTTGACGCCCGCACCGACCTTGACCACGACGCCCGCGCCGTCCGAGCCGAGCTGGTGCTGGTCGAGGACGTGCTTGGCCATCGACGGGTTCCGCCGGGCCACGCCCTCCAGATAGTCGAACGTCGGGAACGGCTCGAAGATCGCGGACCAGACGGTGTTGAAGTTGATCGCGGCGGCCATGACGGCGACGACGACCTCGTCGGGGGCGATCTCGGGCATCGGCATCTCACCGACGTGCAGCGACTTGCGGACGTCCTTGTCCGTCTCGCCCTCAAAGATTCCGATCTCGTCCTTGCGAAGGAAGCCCGCGCGGTAGGAGGACGGCAGCTCGATCTTGAGCAGCTCCTCGCGCGATGCGCCGTTGATGACGGCCTCAAGCATTTCGGACATTGTTCTTCCTCAGGGGGTCAGTCGCGCCTTGCGGGTGGTCAGCGGGCCAGTTCCGCAGCCAGGTGAGCGGCGATGACGTTCACGCCGGGCGGGTCGAGCAGGTTGAGGTGGTGCGTTTCCGGCACTTCGACGATTTCCAGACCGGAACATAGCGGACCCAGGCCATTGGTCTCGTCGAGATTGACATATCGGACGTCCTGGACGGCCCAGGGCGTCGGCAGCGGAGCCTTGTAGAGGATCACCCGGCCGTCGTACGGCTGGTAGGTGTACGCCTCCAGGGTCCGTGTGTCCTGGTGGGAGGTGAGCTGGTGGTGCAGGACCGCCGGGGGCAGCGACGCCATGGCGGGCGCGGCGCGCTCGGCGACGAGGGCGAACATCTCGTCCTCGTTCTTGCCGGCCAGCTCCTCGTAGGTGAGGGAGACCTCCATGCCGTAGGTCTCGGTCAGGTAGGTGGCGAATCCGGCGAACCGGTGGGCGAGGTTGTCGGCGTCGTCGTCGGTGGGCAGCGGCACGCCGCCGTCGAACAGGGCGACGAACTCGACTTCGTGGCCGGCGGCGGTGAGCTGGCGGGCGGTCTCGTAGGCGAGGGTCGCGCCGAACGACCAGCCGCCGAGCCGGTAGGGGCCTTCGGGCTGGGTGGCGAGGATGTGCTCGGCGTACCGGGCGGACCGCTCCTCGACGCTCGGGGCGTCCTCCCACCGCTCCAGCCCGTAGAACGGCTGGCCGGTGCCGATGAGCACGGCGAGCTGCTGGTAGCAGCCGGTGGTGCCGCCCGCGGGGTGGGCGGCGAAGAACGGCCGGCCGTCGCCCTTGGGCTGGAGCGGCCGGACGGTCTGCCGCGCCGCCTCGTCCTCGACCGACCGGATGACGTCGGCGACGCCTTCCGCGGTCGGGTTGGCGAACAGCTCCATCCGGTCGAACACGGAGTGCAGTTCGGCTTCGAGGGCCGCGTGGATCTGGTCGGCCTGGTGTTCGGCGCCGCCCAGTTCGAAGAAGTTCTCCACCACGGAGACCTGCGCCAGGCCCAGGTGTTCCTCGAACATCCGGGCGACGATCCGTTCGGCGCCGTCGCGCGGCATGACGTAGGCGGCGTCGCGTTCGGAGACGGCGGCCGAGCCGCCGATGCCGAGTTCGCCGGCCGCCCACTCCTCGAACGCGTCGACGGACGCGCCCTGCAGCAGGACGGCGGGCGGGACGGTCAGCCCGAGGTCGTGTTCGACGGCGCTCTTGATCCGGACGGCGACCAGGGAGTCCAGGCCGAGTTCGGTGAGCGGCATGGTCGGGTCGAGCCGGTCGACGTCGAAGCCGAGGATCGTGGAGACCCGTTCGCGGACCCGGTTCCTGATGGCTTTGCGGGCCTCGTCGGCGGGGAGGGCGCGCAGCGCGTCGGGGCCTGCCCAGTCGTCGGCGACGGTGCTGCCGGCGGCCGCGACGAGCGCCGCGTAGAACGGCATCTTCTTGATCTCGGGGAAGAGTTCGACGGCCGTCTTGGCGTCGAACCTGAGGACGCCCGCGGCGGTGTGCTCGTAGGCGAGGAGCGCTTCGAGTGCTTCGGCGCCTTCGTCGGGGGTGATCGCCTCGATCACGTTGACCTTGCTGTCGACGGCGCCGCCGACCTGCGCCCAGGTGCCCCAGTTGATCGTCGTCGCGGCGAGCCCGCGGGCCGCCCGGTAGTGGGCGAGCGCGTCGAGCGCGGCGTTCGCGGCGGCGTAGGAGCCCTGCCCCGGCGAGCCGAGCAGCGCTGCCGCCGAGGAGTGCAGGACGAAGAAGTCAAGACCGTCAGAGGCCGCTTTCCCGCTGTATGCGGCGCCAGAGCCCCACTCGGGGGGTTCCGGGGGTTGGCCCCCGTGGTTGAGCACAGCGGAGTGGAGGTGCCAGGCGCCGATGACCTTGGCGGTCCAGACGCGGGCGAGGTCTTCTTCGTGGATCTCGGTGACGAGGCGGTCGGCCATGGCGGCGGCGCCGTGCAGGATGCCGCAGAGCCGGACGCCGCCTTCGGTGGCCGCGCCGACGAGCCGTTCGGCGACGCCGTCGGCGGCGATGTCGCCGAGCACGATCCCGACGTCGACGCCGGATTCACGGAGTTTCGCGATCACCTTTTCGGCGTCGGGCCCGGGGCCTGAGCGGCCGGACAGCACGATCCGGCCGGCGCCGCGGTCGGCGAGCAGTTTCGCGGTGACGAGGCCGAGGCCGCCGTAGCCGCCGGTGATGATGTACGCGCCGCCGCGCCTGACCACGCGCCGCGGCTTCGCGGCGGCCGGATCCAGTTCGATCTGGGTGAGCCGGGTGACGTGCCGCAGCCCGTCCCGCCACACGATCTCGGTGTCGGGCAGCCCCGCCGCGACCTCGGTGTTGACCAGCGCGAGCTGGGTCTGCGACAAGACGGTCCGGTCGCCGGGCTCCTGGCCTTCTTCGGTGTCGAGGTCGAGCCAGGTGGCGCGCAGTCCGGGCTGTTCGAAGCCGAGCACCCGGACCAGCCCGGACAGGAACGCCTGCCCGGGACGGCCCGCGTCCGTGCCGACGGCGGCGGTGCCGCGGGTGACGAGCCAGAGCCGCTGCGCGGTGAGCGCCCGCGCCAGGTCGGCGACCAGCAGCACCAGGCTCTCGTTCTGCAGCAGTCCCGGCGGGACGACCACGACGTCGCGGGTCTCGGCGGTGATCAGGGCGCGGATCGCGTTCTCGGCGTCCGACCAGTCGAGGTCGTCGACGATCAGCAGGCCGTCGGCCGCTTCTGCGGGCTCCTCCGGCCAGGGCGCGGGCACCAGTTCGGTGCCGACGAGCTTGTCGGCGAGCGGGACGGGCAGCTCACCGGGGGGTGCGAGCACTATCCCGGTCGCGGACAGCAGAAGGTGGCCGTCCGGCGAGAAGAGGTGGACCGCTCCGGTGACTTCTTCCTCACCGTGGAGCACGGAGACCTTACAGTGGCCGCCACGGTGGGTGGGGCCGAAGACACGCAGCTCGCCGATGCTCTCGGGACGCCAGCCTGGCTCGCCCGCCTCGGCGGCGAGCAGGGCGAGGCAGCGGTCGAACACCTCGGGGTGGAGCCGGTAGTGGCGGCTGCCGCGGGTCGCGCCCGCGACCTCGGTGCCGGAGCCGAACACGACGACCGGGACGTCGCCGTGGTCGAGCCCGTCGAGGCCGGGTTCGGCGTGCACGATGTGCGGCTGGGGGGCGCGGTCGGGGACGGCGTCCGCCGACGCGATCCTCGTCCAGGTGCCGGCGGCGTTCCTGGCGTGGATCTCCAGATGGCCGTCCTCGGCGAGGGTGGTGCTGAGGGTGGCGGGGCCGCCCAGGGCGAGCGGCCGGTGGGCGATCAGCCGGTGGACGGCCGTCGCGTCCTGCACCGCGCCCTCG
>NZ_BAAGZI010000121.1:0-14905 GCF_054778695.1 Actinocorallia lasiicapitis | reverse complement strand
CCCGGTCACGCCGAGTCCCACGCCCACCCCGACACCGACCCGCCGCGCGGTGCTCGTCAACGGCAGGGTTCAGCCGCCGGTCGTCGCGGTGCCCGAGGCGGCCTCCGGCCGGTACCGGGTCGTGCGCTCCCCGGCGAAGCCGCCCCCCGGCCGGGACGGGCGGACCGTCCGCTACCTCGTCGAGGTGGAGAAGGGCCTGCCCTTCGACGCCGAGGAGTTCGCCGACTCCGTGCACGCGATCCTCAACGATCCGCGCGGCTGGGGCCATCGGTTCCAGCGGGTGACCGCCGGGCCGGCCGAGATCAGGGTGTCGCTGAGCAGTCCCGAGCTGGCCCGCCGCAAGTGCCTGCCCCTGGACGTCGGGCTGTCGCTGTCCTGCTGGCAGGCGGGCCGGGCCGTGATCAACGCCGATCGGTGGGGGAGCGGCGCACCCAGTTACGGCAAGGACCTGGCGTCCTACCGCGAGTACGTGATCAGCCATGAGGTCGGCCACGGTCTGGGCCGAGGGCATGTCGGCTGCCCGTCGGCCGGTGCGCCCGCGCCCGTCATGGTCCAGCAGACCAAATCCCTGTTCGGTTGCCGTCCCAACCCCTGGCCGCACCGGAAGGCCGAGCACTGACCGGACGGTCACAGGGCAAGGCTTGACCCGTCGATGGCTTCTGCCCGCCGGGCGACCGGGAACGTGAGGGATATGACCAAATATGTCCGCACGTTCCGATGGGCGGCCGTCACGGCCCTGGCGCTCGGCGTCACGGCCGGAACCCTCACCGGATCCGCTTCCGCAGCAGACCCGGCGGACGCTTTGATCACCTCGGCGCCCGGCGCCCCGTGCGCGCTCACCATCACCCTCACCATCGGCGGGACGGCCCGCGACCCGCTGACCGTCGAAGGGACCGTCGCCCCCGACGGGCAGCGCTGCGGCCATCTGCCCGCAGGGCTCACCAGCGCCCTGACCGGCATCCTCAGCACCGTCATGGGCGGCAACACCAAGGCCCGCGACTTCTTCGGCCGCGGTCTCGTCCCCTGCTCCACCGACCGCACCTTCGGCAGCGCCGAGAACAACATCAACTTCGTCACCGACTGCACGGAGGCGATCCCCTCCTGAGCTGGGCCGAGGGCGACCGCGGAGAGCTCGTCCGGATCACGGGGGCGGGTCAGCTCGGGTGGCGGGGGCGGACCAGGCCGTCGGAGGGTCGGGGGATCCGCGGATCGGCCAGCGTGAGGACACGTGACGGCAGCGGGATCTCGATGCCCTCGGCGCGGAAGCGCGCGTGCAGGCGTTTGATGAACTCGTGCTTGAGGAGGAACTGGTCGTTGAACTCGCGCGTCCGCAGCACGACGAGGAAGTCGATGCTCGACTCGCCGAACGTGTGGAACCGCATCAGCGCCTCCGCGCCCGGCACCCCGCCCTCGACGTGGTCCATCACCTCACGGCACACCTCCAGCGTCACCTGTTCGACGCGGGCGAGATCACCGTGGTAGCCGACCTTGGCGTGGACGAGCAGGTCCATCTCCTGCGCCGGCTGGTGGTAGTTGGTGAGGATCGCGGCGGCGAACCCGGCGTTGGGGACGATGACCAGGTTGTCCTCGATGGTGCGGATCGTGGTCTTCCGCCAGTTGATGTCGACGACGTTGCCCGCCTCGCCGGTCTCCAGCTTGATGAAGTCGCCGGGCACGATGGTCCGGGAGGCGAGGATGTGGACCCCGGCGAACAGATTGGCGAGGGTGTCCTGCAGGGCGAGCGCCACCGCCAGCCCGCCCACCCCCAGTGCGGTGATGATCGGGGTGACCGAGACGCCGACGCTCTGCAGCAGCACCAGCGTGCCGACCACCAGGACGACCGCTCGGGTGATGTTGGCGAAGATGGTGACCGACTGGGCGACGCCCGACCGCGCCACCGCGATCGAGCTGACGGCCCCCGCCGCCAGCCGCGCGCCCGCCAGCGACACCGCGAAGATCAGCACGGCCAGCAGGACCTGCCCGACGGTCGTCCTGGTCTCGGCGGGGACCCGCAGGTACAGGACGGCCGCCCAGCTTCCGCCGATCAGCCCCGCGATCAGGGCCAGATCGCACAGCAGCCGGGTGACCAGGTCGTCCCACGCCCACAGGGTTCCCGCCGCGATCACCGCGAGCCGCCGCATGACCAGCCGCAGCAGCACTCCCGCCCCGGCCACGCCGACGGCCAGCCCCACGGCCACCAGCACCCGCTCCCACGCCAATGTCCCGGGCACCGCCCTCCATCCCTGCACCAATGCTCAACGCATCGTAACTCTCCGATCATCGGTGTGTAATCACTTCATCGCGGACCGTGGGCCCGGTCAGGCCGGCGGCTGGTAGGAGACGGCGCGCTGCCACATCTGCAGGTAGGCTTCGGCGCCGTTGGCGAGGTCGTCGATGAGCTCGGGCCCGCCGACGGCCTGCAGGTCCTTCGTCCAGTCGGGGACCAGCCCGTAGTGGGCGACGCCCTCGGTGTTGAAGTCCCAGAACCGGGTGCCGGTGTGGGCCTTGCCGAGCGTCACCGACGGGTCGAACGGCGAGGTGAAGGGGTAGGCGACCTGGCTGCCGGGACGCGGCCCTGGCAGCGGGCCGAGCCCGTTGGCGTCCAGGCCGTACCCGTAGCCGTAGGCGAAGCGGGGGTCGCGCAGCGCCTTGTCGTGCTTCCAGCCGGCGGTGAAGGAGTCCGCGGGGCTCGCGTAGGCGGTGACCATGCCGCCGAGCCGGTAGATGCGGCTGAGGTAGCTGTTGTCGGTCCAGGAGTGCCCGGAGATGACGCCGGAGTAGCCGCCGCGCTCCAGGATCGCGAGGGTCTCGTCGGCGGCCTTGACGCTCATATGGTCGACCTCGACGATCATGCCGCGTTTCATCATCCCCTGGACGGTGTAGGCGCCCAGCGGGGTGAGGCCGTTGAGGTTGCAGTGCGGGGCCTTGAGGAACACCGACGGGATGGTGTTGTCGTGGGCGGCCCCCTTGCAGGTCTGCGCCTGCCAGTTATGCCCGGAACTGAGGATGTTGCCCATGTTGAGGACCGCGCCGATGGCTCCGCCGTCGAACCGGACCCCGCACAGCGCGTTGTCGAACTTGTGGCACAGGAACAGCGAGCTGACGCCCAGCGCCTTCACCTCGTCGAGCCCCTTGTCGATCTGTGCGCGGGTGCAGCCGGGCAGGATCGCGCTGCCCCTGCACCCGAACAGCTCGGACGTCTCGATGCCCAGGACGACCGCCAGCTTGCCCTGCCCGATGATGCTCCGCGCCTCGGCCGGGGTCCGTGCCACCCGGAACCAGCCCTTGCCGGGGCCGCCGGACTTCTGGTCGATGTAGTCCTGGAGCTCGTAGGTGCGTTTCGCCTGGACGCGGATCGCGGTCATCTCCTCGCACGGGTCCTTCTTCAGCGGGTAGACCTCGCACAGGATCCGGTTGGTGACGAGCTGGTTGACCAGGATCCGCTGCCCGGCCCGCCAGGAGCGCTCCAGCCATTCGTAGTAGGTCTGGTTGTGGGTGAGGGAGTTGTGGGCGGGCCAGTCCTTGAAGGTCGGGTAGCCGGTGGTCTCGTGTGCGCCGAACGGGGTGCCGTCGCTGGTGAGGTTCTCGAACCAGGCCCAGGCGCCGTCGGAGCCGTGGTCGTCGCAGTCCTTCAGCGCCTGTTCGATTCCGGCGGGGTGGAAGGTGCGGCCGCAGAAGGCGCGGCCGCCGAACCCGTCGGCCGACATCAGATGGGAGTGAGCGTCCAGGTAGCCCCGCACGGGGGCGGGCGCCGGCTCGGGCCGGGCGCTACCGGCCGTCAGCAGGGTGAGCAGCAGAGTCGACAGGACGACGATCGCGGAGCGCAGGAGCATGGGGGACCTCCGGGATGAAACGGTTCCAGGAGTGTCCTTCCCGCAGAGAAACATGAATAGAGCTCATGTGCATACTCTTCTGCGAAACCCCGATGTTCGGTGCGGGTCGCGCCCGATCGGCCCCGTGCGGCGGGCGCCGCACGGGGCCGATCCGGATCAGTCGCGTCCGATCAGTCGCGTCGCGGCCTGATCCAGCGGCGCGGGGGGCGCGGCAGCCGCCGCTCGTCCTGCGGGGTGGGGTCGTAGCGGGGGAGTTCCTCGGTGTAAGGCTGCTCTTCCTCCTCGAGGGTGCGGACGGTGCGCAGACCGCCGGGACGCCGCCGCGACAGCAGGATCGGGATGAGGATCGCGGCGGCGCCGGCCAGGATCAGGATGAGGCCGACGACGCCGAGATCGATGCCCCGTACCGACCCGGTCAGCGCGAACGCGAGGATCGCGCCGATCGCGATGAGGGAGATTCCGCCGGCGAACGGCATCAGGCACCGCCCGTCGCCGGTCCCGGGCCGGCGGTGCTCACCTGCGGCCGGACCCGCGGCCGAAGCTGCGTCCGCGCGGCCTGTTCCCGCCCCGCCCGGTGAACAGGCTGTAGGCGACGAGCAGGACCGCCGCGCCGAGGATCGCGGTGACCCAGGTGGTCAGGTCGAAGAACCCCTGCGTGCCGTCGACGTCGAACAACTGGGTGGCCAGGAAGCCGCCGAGCAGCGCACCGGCGATCCCAATGAGAGTAGTGATGATCATTCCTTGGGGGTCCCTGCCGGGGACCAGTGCTTTGGCGATCATCCCGGCGAGGAAGCCGAGGATGATCCAGGCGATGACGCCCATGACCGACTCCTTGAAGTGGGGTACTCGTTCACCCTGAGTCGACCGCGAACCGGCCCGGGCGGAAACAGGCGATTACGGAAGGACCCATCTCGCCAGCCGATCAGCCCCCGCCCGGCGGGTGATCGGCTGGCGAGATGGGTTCTGCTCGGACCGCCGGTGTCCGGCAGAGTCCCGGACCGGTTGGCTGAAAGCGGACTGCCAGCCGGCAGCCGACTCCGTCGGAGGCACCCATGCGTTTCGGATCCATCTTCATCATCGTCTGGCTCGTCATCGGTCTCGTGGCCGCCGGCCAGCGCGGCTATTTCAGCGGCGACGACACCGACTGCTCCAAGGCGAGCACCGTCGCCGTCACGGTCCTGGCAGGGCCGCTCAACTATGTGGGCGTCAACCCGAAGGTGACCTGTAAGGAAGTGCAGCCCAGCAAGTAGGATCACCACTCGGCCCCTTCACTGAGCGGGGTGAGCGGTATGGAGCTGCGTCAGCTCCGTTATTTCGTGAGCCTGTCCGAAGAACTCCATTTCGGGCGGGCCGCGGCCCGGGAGCACATCGTCCAGTCGGCCCTGAGCCAGCAGATCCAGCGGCTGGAACGCGAGGTCGGCGTCAGCCTCGTCGAGCGCAGCACCCACCACGTCGCGCTGACCGCGGCGGGGGCGCTGTTCCTGGTGGAGGCGCGGCAGATCCTCGCGCAGGTCGAACGCGCCACCGCGGTGGCACGGAACGCCGCCAGCGCGGCGCCGACCCTGCGCGTCGGGATCATCGACTCCAGTTATGACTCGATGCCGCAGATCCTGCACGAGGTCCAGGCCCGCTACCCCGATCTGATCATCCATCAGGTCGAGGCGGGGGTGCCCGAGCAGTTCCAGCAGCTCGTCGACGGCCGGCTCGACGTCGGCATCGGCCGGGCCGCGCTCGCCCCGCCGCAGATCACCTCGCACCTGTTCCGGCAGGACCCGCTGGGCGTCCTGGTGCCCAGCGGCCACCGGTTCGCGGCGATGACCGCCGTCCCGGCCGCCGAGCTGGCGCAGGAGCCGCTGCTGCTGGCAGAAGAGATGCGGGCGCCGGAGTTCAACCAGTTCACCGTCGAGGTGTGCCGGACGGCCGGATTCACCCCGAACGTGTATCCGGGCACCGTCGAGAGCATCCGGGCGGCCGCCGACCTCGTCGTCCAGGGACGCTGCCTGTACTGCGTGCCGTCGTCGTGCATCTCGGCGCTGCCCGGCACGATCTGGCGGCCGCTCACCGAACCGGCGTCGTCCTACCCGTGGTCGCTGCTGTGGCGGGCCGACGAGCGGTCCGACCATGTGCGGGCGATCCTGGACTGCGCGCGGGTGATGTCGGAACGGCTCGGCTGGCTCACCACCGCCGACCTCAGCCGCGGCTGAGTCGCCGCGACCGCATCACGCGATTTGGTCACCGCAGCCGGGGGACCTCCGGCGAGGACGTCTCCAGCGGAACCTGCGGGGAGCGGACCAGCCCGAGCTGGACGCTCTGCCGGGGAAGCAGCGCGTCGGTGAGCCAGTCCAGCGCCGTCCGCAGCCGGTTGCCCGGCAGTGACAGCAGATGGTAGCCGCGGGTGACGGCCTTGGCGGGCAGCCCCGACAGCGGGATGTGGAGCGGATCGGCCGCCGCCTGCGCTCCGCCGAGGTCGACGGCGAACCCGAGATCGTGGTGGCGGTAGGGGCGGGCGGTGCCGTGCCCGTAGAGCGCGGCGATGTTGCGGGCGGCCCTGTCCCCCTGCCGGACGGCGTGCTGCGCGGTCATCGCGGTGATCTCTCCCGGCCTGGTCAGGTCGGGGACGGCGGCGGCGTCACCGCACGCCCAGATCCGCTCCTGCCCGGGGACGCGCAGATACTGGTCGACGACCAGCCTGCCCTGGACGGTCTCCAGGCCGAGACCGTCGACCAGCGGGTCGGGCCGCACCCCCACACACCACACCACGGTCCTGGTCGCGACGGTCGTGCCGTCGGCGAGCTGGACGCCGTCGGCGGTGGCCTCCTCGATCGGCACGCCCATCCGCACCTCGACGCCGCGCCGGCGCAGCACCCGGTCGGCGGTGCGCGACAGCCGCTCGCCGAGCCCGGGCAGCACCCGTGACGCGGAGTCGGCGAGCAGCCAGCGCGGCTCACATCCCGCCAGCCGCGGATGATCGCGGATCAGGCTCTGGGTGAACAGGACGCCGTGCGCGGCGACCTCGGTGCCGGTGTAGCCCGCGCCGACGACCACGAAGGTCAGGCGCGCCGCCCGTTCGGCGTCGTCGTCGGCGGCGTCGGCCAGTTCGATCTGCCGGATCAGATGGTCGCGCAGGTAGAGCGCCTCGGGCAGGCCGCGGAACCCGTGCGCGTGCTCGGCGACCCCCGGAACGGGCAGCAGTTTGTGGACGCTGCCCACCGACAGCAGGAGCTGGTCGTAGCCGAGCTCGCCCCGCTGCCCCTCGGGATCGGCGTACCGCACGCACTGCTTGTCGGTGTCGATCTCGTCGACCTCGCCCAGGACGAGCCGCACCCCCGGCAGGGTCGCGGGCAGCGACACCGCGATCCGCCGCGGATCGAGCACCCCGGCCGCCACCTCGGGCAGCAGCGGCAGGTACAGCGAGTAGTCCGTGGGGTTCACCAGCACGATCTCGGCCTGTTCTCCGGCCAGCCGCCGCAGTGTCCGCGCCGCCCGGTACCCCGCGAACCCCGCTCCGACGATCACTATCCGCACGCGACGCGCGCCCATACGACCACCTCCGCGCCGCGCCCTACCCCCGGACCGCCCGTTCTCACCATTTTTCAGGGGGTGTCGGGATCGGCGTAGACGCGTACGCCGACCGGTCCACTGACGAGGGAAAAGGCGGCGGCCGCCTCCGGGTGTCTCCGGAGGCGGCCGCCGCGGGTCGTGCGGTGCGGTCAGGCGCGCTGTTCGATCGCCTTGGCGATCTCGTCGTAGCTTCGGCCCTTGGTCTCGGGCACCCGCTTGACGATGAACAGCAGGGTGACCAGACACATGAAGCCGAACACCCAGAAGGTCTGGCCTTGCCCGATCTTGTCGGACAGGGGCAGGAAGGTCTGGCTGACGAAGAAGTTGGCGAGCCAGTTGACCATGGTGCCGAGGCTGGCGGCCTCGGCGCGCGCCTCCGGCGGGTAGATCTCGGAGTTGAGCGTCCAGAAGATCGGGCCGAGACCCACCGCGAACGCCATGATGTAGCCGGCGGTGGAGGCGAGCGCGGCGATGCTGGAGGCGCTGCCGTGCAGGACCGTGAACGACAGGCCCAGCGGGATCGTCGCGAGCAGCATCATCGACGCCGAGATGATCAGCAGCGGCCGGCGGCCGAGGGTGTCGGTGAGCTTGAGCGCCACCAGCGTCATGATCAGGTTGACCACGCCGATGATCAGCGAGTAGACCAGCGAGTTCGAGGCGTTGAGGCCCGTCTTCTCCATGATCGTCGGCGCGTAGTACATGATCGTGTTGATGCCGGAGAACTGCTGGAGCGCCGCCAGGCCGATACCGATGATCAGGGCGGGCCGGATGACCTTGGAGTGCCACAGGTCGCTGTAGTTCATGCGCTTGGAGGGCTTGTCGCCCTTGTTGCTCATGGACTTCAGGACCCCGTCGACCTCGTTCTGCGGGTAGATCTTGGCGAGGACACCCTTGGCGTCGGCGGCCTTGCCGTTCGTCGCCAGCCACGCCGGGCTCTCCGGCGCGGTGAGCATCCCGAAGACCATCGCCACCGAGGCGATCAGGCCCACCGCGAACATCATGCGCCAGTTGCCCGAGCCGGAGAAGATCAGGTCGACGATGTAGGAGACGAGCAGACCGACCACGACCAGCAACTGGTGGCACGAGGTCAGGAAGCCGCGGATCTGCGCCGGCGCGATCTCCGACAGGTACACCGGGATGATCGCCGACGCCGCGCCGACGCCCGCGCCCAGGATGAACCGGGCCAGCAGCAGGAACCACACGTTCGGCGAGATCGCCGCGAGCAGCAGCCCGACGGTGAAGATCGCGCCGGTGGCGATGAGGGTCTGCTTGCGGCCGATCCGGTCGGCGATGTTCCCCGCGAACGGGGCGGTCGCCGCCGCGCTCAGCAGCAGGACGCTGACGACCGCGCCCTGCATGAAGGAGTTGAGATGGAAGTCGTCGCGGACGAACAGCATCGCGCCGGAGACGACACCGGTGTCGTAACCGAACAGGAAGCTGCCCAGTGTGGCGAAAGCCGCCCACTTGTAAAGCGGCATCTTCGAGAACGAGATGGGCGCCGCTTTGGTACCGGCCGCTTTCGCGCCTGCGGCGTGAGATCCGGACGCATCCGATCCGTCCGATTTTTCGTGGGCCACTCCGGCTACCTCCACATCAGATGGCGTCTTTCCGCCAATCCAGATTCCACACTCTTTCCCGGCGTACCCCTGGTGATCTCCGCCTAGCCGACGAATTCGGTCAATAACCAAAAACCGCCGCTTGGGCATGTTTTTCCTGGTCAGTGTCCGATGCGGGGACGGGTGAGCGGGTAGGGCAGAACCTAGGGAATCGCCGAAAAACGGACTCGGGAAGGGTTCACCTGACATGGGCACACCGCAGAAAGCCGATGCCTTCGTACTGTTCGGCATCACCGGGGACCTCGCCAAGAAGATGCTGTTCCCCGCGCTCTACCGGCTCGCCGAAAACGGAAAACTGGGCATCCCGGTGGTCGGTGTGGCCGTCTCGGACTGGACCGACGCCGATCTCGTCCAGCACGCGCACGCCTCGATCGCCGAGAACCTCAAGGCCGAGGGCGACCAGATCGACGAGCAGGTCTTCGCCGACCTCGCCCAGAACCTGACGATGGTCAACGGCGACTTCAAGGACGGCGCGACCTTCTCCCGGCTGGCCGACAAGCTCAAGGGCGTCGGCTACGCCGCCCACTACCTGGCCGTCCCGCCGTTCCTGTTCACCACGGTCGCCGCAGGGCTCGCGGGCGCGGGTCTCAACACCAACGCACGGCTGGTGGTGGAGAAGCCGTTCGGCCACGACCCCGAATCGGCGGTGAAGCTCGACGCCGATCTCACCCAGTACTTCGCGGAAGAGGACATCTTCCGCGTCGACCACTTCCTGGGCAACGTGCCCATCGAGGGCCTGCAGGCCGCGCGGTTCTCCAACACGCTGCTGTCGGCGATCTGGAACCGGGAGTACGTGGAGAGCGTCCAGATCAACCTGCTGGAGAGCTTCGACGTCGCCGACCGCGGCTCGTTCTACGACCCCGTCGGCTGTATCCGCGACGTGTTCCAGAACCATCTGCTGCAGGTGTTCTCGCTGATCGCGATGGACCCGCCGACCAAGCCGGGCGCCGACGCGCTGCGGCTGGAGAAGTGGCGGGTGCTCAGCGCCACCCGCACCATCGAGCCGTCCGACGCGGTCCGCGGCCAGTACGACGGCTATCTGGACGTCGAGGGCGTCAAGCCGGGCTCCAACACCGAGACCTACATCGCCGCCAAGCTGTACGTCGACAACTGGCGGTGGGAGGGCGTGCCGTTCTACATCCGCAGCGGCAAGTGCCTGGAGGTCACCGACACCGACATGGTGATGCAGCTCCGCCGTCCGCCGGTCGACCTGTTCCCCGGCCGGGACGGCAAGCCGCTGCCCAACCTGCTGCGGTTCCGGTTCGAGCAGCGCACCGGCCTGACCATCGAGATGGTGCTGGAGAACCCCAAGGACGGCGAGCCGGCGATGTCGGTGCCGGTCTCGGTGGACTTCAAGGACTACCTCGGCCGCGAGGAGAAGCCCTACGAGAACATCTTCGAGGGCGCGATCACCGGTGACGGCACGTTCTTCGCCGAGATGCACGCGATCGAGGAGTGCTGGCGCATCGTCAGCAAGATCATCGACTCCAAGGACAAGCCCGAGCCTTACAAGCAGGGCTCGTGGGGTCCGGCGGCGGCCGACAAGCTGACCGCTCCGGATGGCTGGCACAACCCGCCGAAGGACATGCCGCAGGCCTGAACCGGCGACGCGAACGCCCGGCGGGGATTCCCCGCCGGGCGTTCGCGTTCGTGGGCGGTGCTCAGGTGACGGAGCGGCCGCCCGCGGTGGTGCCCAGCACGATCCCGACCCCGATCGCGGCCGTGATGACCAGCACTTCCTGGAACGCGGTGATCGTGGCGCCCTGGTTGCCGTAGCGCAGCAGGGTCGTGGCGAAGGCGGTGCCGGGCAGCAGCACCGCGGCGATCCCGGGAACGGCGACGGCCGTGGCGGGGATCCCGCGCTTCCCGCCGATCCAGGTGGCGGCGAACCCCAGCGCGGTCGCGGCGACCAGCACCGCCAGCGGGGCGGACAGCTCGAGCTGGTCGGTGCAGAGCCGCTTCACCCCCATCGTCAGGACCCCCGCCCCGATCCCGATGGGCACCAGCGCGGGCGTGCCGCCGGCCAGCGCGACGTTGCCCGCCGCGCCGACCGCCGCCACCGCGAACGCCGCGATCAGGGGGAGCTGGTGGAGCTCCACACCGGCGAGGCCCTGCTGCACGATGACGGAGCTGGTGCCGAAGGAGCCCACGATCGCGATCCCGCCGATCAGGCCGAGGAAGGTGCGGACCACGATGACGGCACGGTAGGTCGCGGTGAGCGGGTAGCCGAACACGGCGTCCTCGGTGAGCGACACCACCGACAGGATCGGCAGCATCAGCACCAGGTTGGCGGCGATCGCGACGGTCACCGAGGCGGCCGACATCCCGAGGTCGAAACAGGCCGCGCCCACCGCCATCACCAGGACGGCCTGGCCGACGACGGTGTAGAACGCCTGCAGATGAGTACGGTCGAGGATCTTGCCCGCCCGGTCCACCAGGATCCGCAGACCGGCTGCCAGCGGCAGCCCGGCGACGGGCCCGCCGACCTGGAGGTAGACCGACATGGCCAGGACGATCCCGCCGAGCAGGCGCACCCACTCGGGCATCCGGAACCGGTTCCTGATGCGGCGGTTGAGCTCGCGCATCCCGTCGACCGGGTCGATCCGGCCCCGCACCAGGTCCTCGACGAGCCGGTGGACCACGCACAGCTTGGACAGGTCCCGATCATGGGTGACCGGGTTGACCTGGACGACCGTGTAGGGGACTTTGTTCCGCTGCCGGTACATCAGGTTCAGGGAGCGTCCGCTGGGGTCGACGACCAGACCGCGCAGCCCCAGGCGTCCCGCGACCGCGACGAGGGCCGTGATGATCGCCCGGGTCTCGGAGCCCGCGGTGAACATCTCCTGCCCGAGCCGCGGCAGCAGCCGCATCGCCCGCTCGACCTCGCTGTCTGATGGTTCGCCCGCCACAAGGTCGATCTGCCCGGGGAAACGCAAAGATGATCACGAAAATCCGGCAGGAAAGGCCATCCTGCCTGGTCTTACACCGAAAGCCGGGTAGGACGGGAGCATGGCCGAAACACCTCTGACGATCATCGCGGCGACCTACGACGCGGAGAGCGATGCCATCGCCGACTACGACGCGGCCAAAGAGCTCTACTCCGAATGGAACATCGCGGACAGCTACGACGCCGCGGTGATCGAGAAGGACCCCGACGGCCACGTCAAGATCCTGCAGCGGCACGAGCAGCCGACCCTCCAGGCGGGCGGCACCGGCATGTTCGTGGGTCTGGCCCTCGGCGCGATAGCGGCCCTGTTCCCCGCGGTCGGCCTGGGCGGCGGGCTGCTGGCGGGCGCGGCGGGCGGCGCGATCGTCGGCGCGATCACCGGCCATGTCGTCGCCGGCATCAGCCGTTCCGATCTCAAGGACCTGGGGAAGGCGCTCAACGAGGGCACCTGGGGGATGGTGATCGTGGCCAGCTCGGACGTCTCGGTCCGGCTCGACGGCGCCCTGTCCCACGCGAACCACCTCGTCAACCGGAACCTCGCCTGCGACAGCAAACGCCTCACCCAGGACGTCCAGCAGGCGATCTCCGACGCCGTCTAGCCCGGCCGCCTATCCGTTGGTGATGACGACAGGACGGCGATTGTCGTCGGCCTCGCCCGTCGCCCAGAAGACGCCGCTTCCCGGCAGGACGGCGGTGTCGGTGAACCGCAGGTCGCGCAGCCCGGCAGGGGTCCCGCCGGGCACTCGCGCCCATCCGGTGCCGTTCCACCGCAGCACGGCGGTTTCGGCGGCGGGGAATCCCGTCAGCCAGACCGAGCCGTCCCCTCCGGTCAGGAGGTCGCGGAGGTCGTAGAGGTCGCCGGGTTTGGCCAGGCTCTCCCACGCGGCGCCGGTCCAGTGCTTGATCGGTTCCGTTGCGGAACTGGTGAGGGCCCACAGGTCGTCAGGGCCGACCGCGACGGCCCGATCGAACGATTGGTAGGTCTCCGCGCCCGTGGGCACGGCGGGGCCTTCGGTCCAGGTGGTCCCGTCCCAGCGCCAGCTTCCGTAGACGGTGCCGAAGCTCTGCCCGGTCCTTTCCTTGGCGCCGACGGCCCAGGCCCGTCCCGGCTCCGCCGCGGTGATCGCGCTGAGGTGGTTCACGCCGGCGGGCAGGGTCTGCTGCTGCCAGCCGCTTCCCGTCCACCGGAACAGCCCGTATCCGGCGCCGCCGCCGGTGCCCCTGGATCTGGCCCACACGCCGGCGGCGTTCACGTCGACGGTGAAATCACGGTCGCCGAGCTCGCTCGGCACCGCCACCCGGGTGAACGCGCTCTCGTCGAACCGCGCCAGATACGTGCCGGCGCCGACGGCGTGCCCCGCGATCCACACTTCGTTCCCGTCGGCCTCGACGGCGTCCACCTGGCCGCCGCTGGGGAAGCTCCGCAGCGGGTACTCCACCCACCGCGTCCCGTTCCACCGCCGGACGACGGGATTGCCTGCCGTCCACACGAACGTCCCCAACGCGGGCGCGAAGATCGGCAGACTGCCCTGGTATCCGCCCACCCACACGTCACCGGGCCCGGTGGCGTCCACCCGGTTCAGCCCGTTCCTGGGCCAGAGGAACGGCAGCCCCACCTCCCGCCAGTCCCCGTCCGCCGCCACCGCGCCGGGCCCCGGCACCACGACCAGCCCGACCCCGAGCCCCACGACCCCAAGAATCTCCCGCAACCGCATACCCCACTATCTCCCGCACCTCCCCGCCCCCACCACCACCCGACCAACAGAAACCACCCCGAAGAACACGCACCAGCCAACGCTTTCTCCCGTCCCACCGCGGCCTCGACCCGCAACCGGCAAGCCCCGCCCGTCAGTGGACGCTTGACCCGTCCGGTCGAGCGACCCGCGCCGGGCCGGCGTGCCTGGTCCGCCGCTTCGCAGCCGACCCGGTGGGGGGGGGGTTCGGGTGGAGGGCGGGACGTTGTGGCTGCGGACGGGGCCGTTCGGGGGGATCGAGGTTCCGGTGGCGTCGATCGTCGCGGTGCGGAGGGTGGCCGCGGAGGTTCCGGGATTCGGGTTGCGGCGGAGCGCCGAGGAGGAGGCGACGGTGGTGTGTTCGGTGGGTGGGATGAGCTCGTTGCTGCTCGAGCTCGATCCGCCGCTCGCGGTCGCGTTGCGGAAGGGGGCTCCGGTGGAGGCGAGCCGGATTCGGTTCGCCGCTGACGCCCCCGCGGCCGCGGTGAAAGAGCTTCGTGACGCGGGTCGGGACGGCGTGAAGCGGGGTCGGGGATTCGGGGTGAATGCGCTGGTAGGAGGGTGGTTGCGGGGTCATCTATCGGGAGGGGCGCCGCCACGCCGTCGTAAGTGTTGCCTTACGGTGGGTTCTGAGTGTTAAGTGTGTCGGATGGTGCATGTGGCGGGAATTGGGATGCTTTCGGATCAGGAGTTGATCGAGAGCGTCCGCGGCGGAGACGAGAACGCGTCGGCTGAGCTGTTCGTCCGCCATCATTCGTCCGTGCTGGGATACGCGCGCGGGCTGGCGCGTGACGTGCACACCGCCGAGGACCTGACGAGCGAGGCGTTCGCGCGGACTTTCACCGCGCTGCGCGTCGGCAAGGGACCGGCCGAGGCATGCCGGCCCTACCTGTACCGGGTGGTCAGGAACGCGGCCGTCGACTGGGCCAGGACGGGCCGCCGCACCGTCGTCACCGACGAGGTGGCCGCGTGGGCCGACCGTCCGGTCGAGGACGGCACGGACGACATCGACGAGCTCGACGCGCTGATGCGCGCGTTCCGGTCGCTGCCCGACCGGTGGCAGCTCGTGCTCTGGCACACGGTGATCGAGGACGAGCCCGCGCAGCACGTGTCGCGGGTGCTGGGGATCGAGCCGGGCGCCGTCGCGCAGCTCTCGTTCCGGGCGCGGGAGGGGCTGCGTCAGGCGTTCCTCGCGGCGAGCTGCGAGACCCGTCC
>NZ_BAAGZI010000120.1:0-14941 GCF_054778695.1 Actinocorallia lasiicapitis | reverse complement strand
CGGGGCGCTGCTGATCGTGGACGAGGCGCACGCGCTGGGCGTCGTCGGGGAGGGCGGGCGGGGCGGCTGCGCGGCCGCCGGGATCGCCGGCGAACCCGATGTGATCATGACGTTGACGCTGTCGAAGTCGCTGGCGTCGCAGGGCGGGGCCGTCCTCGGCGCGCCCGAGGTGATCGAGACGATGATCGACACGGCCCGGTCGTTCATCTTCGACACCGGGCTGAACCCGGCGGCGGCGGCCGCGGCACTGGCCGCGCTGGAGATCATCACGGAATCGCCCGAACTGCCCGCCAAGGCGCGGACGAACGGGCGGGCCATCGCGAAACTCGCCGAGTCGCTCGGACTGGAGTCGCGGGTGCCGGACGCGGCCGTCGTCCCGGTGTTCCTGGGCGAGCCGCTGGCCGCGCTGAAGGCCGCGGAGACCTGTCTGGAAAGGGGTTTGCGGGTTGGCTGTTTCCGGCCACCTTCGGTGCCCGTGGGCCGTGCCTGCCTGAGAATCACAGCACGCGCCAGCCTGACCGAGACGGAACTCACTGGTCTAGACCTGGGGTTGCGTGCGGTGGCAGGGCTTACCCACCCGTAATCTGCTCGCGTAACATCGAGCCAAACCGGCGGTGAACAGAACCGTTCAGGGGTCAGGGAGATTCGTTGACAGCCGAACACGCGCCAGTGGAATTCGGGCGGCCCCACGTTGGCTCGCCTCTGGCGAGTGCGCCGCGCGTCCCGAAGTACTACCGACTCAAGGAACTCCTGGTCGAGCTGATCACCAGCCTGCCGCCGGGATCTCCGCTGCCGCCCGAGCGGACTCTGGCCGAACGGTACGGCACCTCGCGGACGACCGTCCGGCAGGCGCTGGCCGAGCTGGTCGTCGAGGGAAGGCTCCAGCGGATCCAGGGCAAGGGCACCTTCGTCGCCAAGCCCAAGGTGCCGCACCAGCTCCAGCTCGTCGGCTACACCGAGGACATGCGCCACCACGGGCTGCTCCCCGAGACCAGGATCCTCGACGTCGCCTATCTGACTGCCGACGAGCGGCTCGCGTCGCTGCTCGGGATCAGGCCGGGCGGGCGCGTCCTGCGCATACACCGCCTGCGGCTCGCCGACGGCGACCCCATGTCGCTCGACTACACGCACCTGCCGGCCCGGCGCTTCCCGGGGCTGCGCAAGGAGCTGTCACGGAACCTGTCGCTGTATGAGACCCTCGCCGCCGCCTACGACGTCCATCTGGCCGAGGCCGAGGAGACCATCGAAACGGTCCTGGCGACCCCGTACGACGCCCAGGTGCTCGGCGTGGACGTCGGACTGCCGCTGATGCTGCTGTCCCGCCAGTCGTTCGACACGACCGGCGAGCCCGTGGAGTGGGCGCAGTCGTTCTACCGGGGCGACCGGTACAAGTTCGTCACCCGGCTGCGCAGGCCCGGCCTGTAGCTCCTTACGGCCTGTAGCTCCTTACGCGGGCCTGATCAGGGGTCCTGCATACTTCCCGGCATGGACGGCGGCCCGCACCTCAGGATCATGAGGTCGGCCGTCTTCGCCGGGCTGGCCGTGGCGCTGTCGGCGGGTGGCCGCCAGGCCGTCACCGGGACTCCGCTGCCCGTCGCCACCGTCCTGCTCGCGTTCGCCGCGGTCTTCGCGGTGGCGCTCGCGGTCAGCGCGGGTGAGCGCGGGTTCGTGCCCATCGCGGCGGCGCTCGTGCCGCTCGGCCTCCTGCTGAACGCGCTGTTCAACGCGGGCCAGCGGGGCTGTCCGCCGGGGATGGGCAATCTGATCTGCGGCGGCGGGACCGCACGGCCGTCCGTCGAAGGGCCGATCGGCGCGCACGGGCTGGTCGATCTGGCCGGGGCGCAGCTCGTGCTGCTCGTCGCGGTGAACCTGCTCGCGCTGCTGATCCTGGCGCTCTGGCTGCGTCAGGGCGAGGCGGCGGTGTTCACGCTGCTGCGGACCGTCGCCCTGATGCTCTGGACGGGCTGTGCGGCCGTCCTGGCCTGGCTGACCGTCCGGCCCGGCACCACCCCGCCGGTCTGGGCGCCGCCGCCGGGCGAGCCCGCCGCGCTCCGGGCGCAGGACGCCCTCCTCACCGCGTCGCCACGGCGCGGGCCCCCGCTCGCCGTTCCGGCCTAGACGGCCCCGTCCCCGACGGGTTCCGTCGCGGCCTCATGCGTTCATCTCTTCTTTCCGCATGTGAGGACGGCAATGAGCACCCAGCAGACAGCACGTCAGAAGATCCAGAAGCAGCAGCGCCAGGAGCGCAGGGCCGCGTTGCTGAAGCGCGTCCTGATCGGGGTCGCGGCGACCGTCGCGGCGGTCGAGGGGGTCACGCTCGCGATCGTCACCGCGGGCTCCGGGGGCCCGTCCGGCCCGCTGGTGACCCCCAGGAACGCCCAGGGCACCACGGTCGTCTACGGCAAGGCCGACGCCCCGCGCACCCTCGACCTGTACGAGGACTTCCGCTGCCCCGCCTGCCGGAACCTCGAGACCACCGAGGGCAAGACCATCCAGCGGCTCGCCGACGAGGGCACCTACAAGATCAACTTTCATTTCGGGGCGTTCCTCGACGACAGGCTTGGCGGCTCGGGCTCCCTGGACGCCCTGGCCGCCGCGGGCGCGGCCCTCGACCAGAGCCCCGAGAAGTTCAAGCGGTTCCACGACGTCCTGTACGCCAACCAGCCCGACGAGTCCTCCGACGTCTTCGGCGACACCGGCACCCTGCTGACGCTGGCCGCCCAGGTCCCCGGCCTGCGGACCCCCGAGTTCGAACGGCAGCTCCGCGACGGCACCTTCAAGCCGTGGGCCGCCCAGGTCGCCGCCGCGTTCAACGAGAGCGGCGTCTCCAGCACCCCCACCGCGAAGCTCGACGGCAGGAAGCTCGACCTGGGCACGGCCCCCTTCGCGACGCTCATCGCCCAGGCCACCGCCCGATGACCGCCACCCTTCTCGCGGACGGCCCCGCCCCGGCGCGGCCGTCCGCCGACCGCGGCACCGCCTGGCTGATCACCCTGACCGGAGCCCTCGGCCTGCTCGCCTCGGCGATCCTGACCCTCGACAAGCTCCGGCTGCTCGAAGATCCGGGCTACACGCCGAGCTGCAACATCAGCCCGATCCTGAGCTGCGGCTCCGTCATGCGCACCGCCCAGGCGTCGGCCTTCGGCTTCCCCAACTCCCTGATCGGCCTGGCCGCCTTCACCACGGTCCTGACGATCGGCGTCGTCCTGCTGACCGGCGCGCACCTGCCCCGCTGGTTCTGGGCGGCGTTCACCCTCGGCTCGGCCGCCGGGCTGGTCTTCGTCCACTGGCTGATCTTCCAGACCCTCTACCGCATCGACGCGATCTGCCCCTACTGCACGGCGGTCTGGCTGGCCACGGTCGTCCTGACCGTCACCCTGGCGGTCCGGCTCTGGACGCTGCCGCCCCGGCTGCGGTGGCTCGTCCCGCTGCTGTGGTCCGCGGCCGTCGCCCTGCTGGCCCTGAACCGCTTCTGGTACTACTGGCAGACCCTGCTCTGACCTGCGAGAAGGGCCGGGATCCGCGATCCCGGCCCTTCCTCGACGTCGGAGCTCAGAGGGTCTGGGAGAGGGCCTTGATGGGCATCTGGAGTTCGGTGAGGAGATCCAGGTCCTTGTCGGCGTCGCGGCCCAGGGTCGTCAGGTAGTTGCCGACGATCATGGCGTTGATGCCGCCGAGCAGACCGGCCTGGGTGCCGAGGTCGCCGAGGGTCAGCTCACGGCCGCCCGCGTACCGCAGGATGGTGCGCGGCAGGGCCAGCCGGAAGGTGGCGATGGTCTTCAGGGCTTCGGGGCCCTCGACCAGGGGGAAGGTCTCGAAAGGGGTGCCGGGGCGGGGGTTGAGGAAGTTCAGCGGAACCTCGTGGGGCTCCAGCTCGGCGAGCTGCGCGGCGAACTCGGCGCGCTGCTCGAGGGTCTCGCCCATGCCGATGAGGCCGCCGCAGCACACCTCCATTCCGGCGTCGCGCACCATTTCGAGGGTGTCCCAGCGCTCCTCCCACGTGTGGGTGGTGACGACCTTCGAGAAATGCGACTTGGCGGTCTCGAGATTGTGGTTGTAGCGGTGCACGCCCCACGACTTCAGATCGTCGACCTGCTCCTGGGTGAGCATCCCGAGCGAGCAGGCGATCTGGATGTCGACGGCCGCGTTGATGGCCTCCACACCCTCCTTGATCTGCTTCATCAGCCGCTCGTCGGGCCCGCGGACCGCCGCCACGATGCAGAACTCCGTCGCACCGGTCTTCGCCGTCTCCTTCGCGGCCTCCACCAGCGACGGGATGTCGAGCCACGCCGCGCGGACCGGGGACTGGAACTGGCCGGACTGCGAGCAGAAGTGGCAGTCCTCGGGGCAGCCGCCGGTCTTCACCGAGACGATCCCCTCGACCTCGACCTCGGGGCCGCACCAGCGCATCCGCACCTCGTGGGCGAGCGCCAGCAGCTCCTCCAGCCGGTCGTCGGGGAGCTGGAGGCACTCCAGGGCCTGCTCCTGGGTGAGGCCGCGGCCCTCTTCCAGCACCTGCTGCCTGGCGATCGCAAGAATGTCAGTCACGGAATGTGCCTTTCTGGTGGGTCGCACGGAAGGTGGCAGCGTCGAACGTGCCGCCGAGGGAGGGGGCCAGGCCCGCGCGGGCGGCCAGCAGGAACTCGGCGGGGTCGAGGGCGGACGCGCCCGAGGGCAGCGCTCCGGCCAGCGGACGGGCGGTGATCGTCTCCAGGTCGCGGATGTTACACCGCTGCGCCAGGTCGGGTTCGCCCGGCCAGGAGCCGATGACGAGCCCCGCCGGCTCGATGCCGCGGTGCGCCAGCGCCTCGAAGGTCAGGGCGGTGTGGTTGAGGGTGCCGAGGTCCGGACGGGCCACCACGACGACCGCGGCGCCCAGCCAGCGGGCGAGGTCGGCGATGGTCGCGCCCTCCTCGTCGAACCGGACGAGCAGCCCGCCCGCCCCTTCGACCAGGACGAGCTGGCGGGTGGCGGCCAGCTCCCCGATCTTCTCGACGGTCTCGGCGAGATGCACCGGAGGCCGTCCGGAGACCCGTGCGGCCGCGGCGGGCGACAGCGGGTCGGGATAGCGGACCCCTTCGTGCAGATCCGTGACGCCCGCGAGCCGCCCGATCTCATCGAGATCGCCCGGCTCGTAGGCCGCCACCCCGGTCTGCCCGGGTTTGACGACGGCCACCGACGCGCCGCGTGCCGCCGCCAGCGCGGCGAGCGCCGCGGTGACGATGGTCTTTCCGACACCCGTGTCGGTTCCGGTGACGACGAGAACACTCACGAGATCTGAGACTAGCGCCGCGACCTCCCCGGACTCCGTTCCGGATTCCGACAGAAATCGAGCCCCATTGTTTGTACGGAATCAGTTGAACACCCGGGCGCGGCCGCGGGCGCCCCGGAACCGTCCCGGGGCGCTCCCGCCCGTCGTCACACGTTGGTGAGCAACCCGTGCTCCACGCACTTGGCCGTCCAGCCGCGGGGCGTCACCTGGACGACCATGCGGCGCCGGCAGTGCCCGCAGAAGCGCGGCGGCTCCATCCGCAGGGCGGCCCGGCAGGCCGTGTGCTCACCGTTCGCCGTCTCGCCGCAGTGCTCGCAGTACTCCATGACGCGCACCCTAACCCACTACTCGATGGTGGCCAGGAGGTCGCCCTCCTGGACGACGTCGGCCTCGTTCACCTTGATGGTCACCACGCCGTCGTCCTCGGCGATGACCGGGATCTCCATTTTCATGGACTCCAGGATCATCAGGGTGTCACCGTCCTCGACGGTGTCCCCGCTCGCCACGACGATCTTCCAGACGTTCGCCACCAATTCCGCGCGGACTTCGGCCACGACGGCTCCCTTCGCTCAACCCGGCCTCCCCCGAAAAAGGCCGGTATCCCAATGATTACTGATGATTACTTTCGCATCCGCTCGACCAACCGGGTGTCGTAAGCACCCTCACGGAATTCCGGGTTGGCGAGAAGTTCGGTAAAGAACGGCAGATTGTTCTTCGGGCCGACGATCTGGAAGGCGGCGGCGGCCTCGGCGGCGCGGGCCAGCGCGGCCTCGCGGGTCTCACCGAAGACGATCAGCTTGGCGAGCAGCGGGTCGTAGAACGGGGTGACCTTGTTGCCCTCGGCGTATCCGGCGTCCACCCGGATGTCGGCGCCCACGGGCTCCACCCAGGTCGTGATCTCGCCGGGGCCCGGCAGGAACCGCTTGGGGTCCTCGGCGTACACCCGGAACTCGATCGCGTGCCCCCGCCGCTCCACCGCGCCGAAGCTGGCGGGCTTGCCCGCGGCGATCAGGAGCTGCTGCTCGACCAGGTCGATCCCGGTGGTCAGCTCGGTGACGGGATGCTCGACCTGGAGCCGGGTGTTCATCTCCAGGAACACGAAGTCCTGCGCCACCGGGTCGACGAGGCACTCGACGGTGCCCGCCCCCTGGTATCCGACGGCCTCCCCCGCCCGGACGGCCGCCGCGAGCATCCGCTCCCTCAGCTCGGGCGTCACCCCGGGCGAAGGCGACTCCTCGACGATCTTCTGGTGCCGCCGCTGCACGGAGCAGTCGCGGTCGCCGAGCGCCACGACGGTCCCGTCGGCCAGCCCGAGGATCTGGATCTCGACATGCCTGGCCTGCTCGATGTACCGCTCCAGCAGGATGTCGGGGTTGCCGAAGAACCGCTCGGCGCGGGTGCGGGCCGTCTCGAACGCCGCGACCAGCTCGTCCTCGTTCCGGACGACGGACATCCCGATCCCGCCGCCGCCCCCGGACGCCTTCACCATGATCGGATACCCGATCCCGGCGGCGGCCGCCACGGCGTCCTCGGCGCTGCCCACCGGCTCCCTGGTGCCGCCCGCGACGGGCACCCCGGCCTTCTCCATCAGATTCCTGGCGTTGATCTTGTCGCCCATGGCCTCGATGGCCGAAGGGTCGGGCCCGATCCACACCATGCCCGCCTCGACGACGCGCCGCGCGAACGCCGTGTTCTCCGACAGGAACCCGTACCCGGGGTGGACGGCCTGCGCGTTGGTCCGCTCCGCCGCCTCCAGAATCCTGTCCTGGTCCAGGTAGGACTGGGCGGGCGCCGCGGGGCCGATCAGGACGGCCTCGTCGGCCTCCCGGACGAACGGCAGGTCGGCGTCGGCCTCGGAATAGACCGCGATGGCCTTGAGGCCCATGGCCTTGACCGTCCGGATCACCCGGCTCGCGATCTCGCCGCGATTGGCCACCAGCACCGACTCGAACACGTCCGTAGTCCTTTCGACGATCAACAGTCTCCGAACCTACAGACGTGGTGTTCGGAGAGGGATCGAGCGAACCGACAAAACCAGACACCCGTTCTTTGTGCTCCACCGGTGACCGGCCGGTAACCGATTACCAGCTCTTGATGGCCGACGCCAGCAGATGGATGCCCAGCGACTCGTCCTCGACCCGGCAGTCGTAAGGGGTCTGCAGCTCGGTCCTGACCAGCCGGGACAGCGACCGCGGATCCTTGCCCAGCAGATGCTCGGCCGTCGACGGCGACACCACGGTCCGCGGCCTGATCCACTCGACCTCGAGCCCCGCGTCGTGCAGCAGCTCCCTGACCTGGGCCTGCCAGAAGCACCGGGTGATCGACCCGTCCGGCCACGGCACCAGCACCACTTCGGCCTTCGGGACGTCCGAAAGGTGCGGCCACAGGTTCTGCTCGGCCAGCACCGCCAGCCCGAGGGTCAGGGAGTCCACGCAGAGCAGGACCCGGCCGCCCGGCCGCAGCACCCGGGCGATCTCCGCGACGGTCTCCTCCGTGGCCAGGCAGCGGGAGAGCACACCGTCCTCGGCGATCACCGCGTCGACCGAGCCGTCCATGACGAAGTCGAGGGTGGCCGGATCGCCCACCACCTGCTGGTGGCCGGCCGCGGCGGGCTGCCCGACCACCTCCAGCACCTGATGGCCGGCGGCGGCGGCCTGCTGGGCGCTCTCACCGCCCGACAGATCGAGGATCAGCGAGCTGCGCCGCGGCAGCCAGCGGGCCCGCTGGGCCGTCGCGACCTCCCGGTAGAACGTCCAGTAACCCGCCAGTGGATCATCCGGTTGGCGGTCGAGGGGCGGGGGTCTGCCCGGTAGCGGCAGCAAAGCGGGGGCTCCTGTCGTTCGGTAGGGACATCCTTCCCCCATAAACGGCCCACGTCACCCTCCGTAAAGGATGCAGGGATCTATCCCGTCCAGGAATGTCCGGTGCGGCCACCCTGTTGGACCAACTCAGTAAGCGCGGCAACACCTTCAGGAGGAAGCGGTGCCAGTTCTCGACAGGGTCGCCGACCGGGTCGACGGGTACGGGGCGATAGTCTCGTATCCGATTGATCGACTGGTTCCTCATCAGGGGGTGGGTACCGTTCCGGGCACCGCGGAGACCGTTGAGCAGCGTGCTGAGCGCTTCCAGCGCGATGTGCTCCCTTTCCTCGACCAGCTCTACTCGGCGGCCATGCGGATGACCCGCAACCCGGCCGACGCCGAGGACCTGGTCCAGGAGACCTTCGCCAAGGCGTTCGCCTCCTTCCACCAGTTCAAGGAAGGCACGAACCTCAAGGCGTGGCTGTACCGCATCCTCACCAACACGTTCATCAACTCCTACCGCAAGAAGCAGCGGGAGCCGAAGAACAGCGGTACCGAGGAGATCGAGGACTGGCAGCTCGCCCGCGCCGAATCGCACACCTCGTCCGGGCTGAAGTCCGCCGAGGCCGAGGCGCTGGAGCACCTGCCCGACTCGGACGTCAAGAACGCCCTGCAGGACCTGCCCGAGGAGTTCCGCCTCGCGGTCTACCTCGCGGACGTCGAGGGGTTCGCCTACAAAGAGATCGCCGACATCATGGGCACGCCCATCGGTACGGTGATGTCACGGCTGCACCGGGGCAGAAGGCAGCTGCGTTCGATGTTGGAGGACTACGCCGCCGAGCGTGGCCTCACGCGGGAAGGTTCGAAATGAGCTGCGGTGACCACCACGAGACGCCCTGCAACGAGGTGCTGGCCCGGGTCTACACCTACATCGACGGCGAGCTGGAGGACACCTCCTGCTCAGAGATCAAGCACCACCTCGACGAGTGCGGGCCCTGCCTGCGCGAGTACGGGCTTGAAGAGTCGGTGAAGAACCTGGTCAGCAAGTCATGCGGCAAGGACCCCGTCCCCGATGACCTGAAAGCCAAAGTCCTCGGCCGCATCCAGCAGGCCCTCTCCACCGAGAACGACGGCCAACGAGCCTAGAACCGGGGCCCCTGGGACTGGCCCGGTCATGGGTTAGCCTCTAGGCGTGCGCATCCTCGTCACCGGCGCGGCCGGATTCATCGGGTCTCATCTGGTCGAGCGCCTGCTCGACGACGGCCATGAGGTCGTCGCGGTGGACGACCTGTCCGGCGGGGACCGCGCCAACCTGGGCGGACGGGTCGAACCGGCCGTGCTGGACGTCGCGTCGCCCGCGTTCCTGGAGTTCGCCGCCGGGAGCGGCGCCGAGGTGTTCTGCCATCTCGCCGCGCAGGTCAGCGTCCGGCGGAGCGTCGAGGACCCGGTGGCCGACGGCCGGACCAACGTGCTGGGCACCATCAACGTGCTGGAGGCGGCGCGGCTCGCGGGCGCGCGCAAGGTCGTCCACACTTCGAGCTGCGCCGTCTACGGCTTCCCCGACGTGCTGCCGGTCGGCGCGGGCGCCCCGCTCCGCCCCGCCTCGCCGTACGCGGCGTCCAAGGCGACGGGCGAGACCTACGCGCGGATGTACGCCCAGCTCCACGGCCTCGACTACACGATCATGGTGCCGGGCAACGTCTACGGGCCGCGGCAGACCCCCGAGGGCGAGGCCGGCGTGATCTCGATCTTCACGGCGGCGCTGCTGGAGGGCCGTCCCACACTCGTCTACGGCGACGGCTCCAACACCCGCGACTACCTCTACGTCCTGGACGCCGTCGACGCCTTCGCCCGCGCCGTCGACCGGGGCTCCGGTGCCCGGATCAACCTCGGCACCGGGATCCAGACCAGCGACCGCGCCCTGCACACCCTGGTCGCCGCCGCGGCGGGCGCCCCCGACGAGCCCGGCACCGCGCCGTTCCGGCTCGGCGACCTGCCCGCGATGGCCCTCGACCCGGCTCCGGGGGCGCAGGAGCTCGGCTGGACGCCCAGAACCCCCCTCGCCGACGGCCTCAAGGCCACCGTGGAGTGGGCCCGCACCAGGTGACGGCCCAGATGACGGCCCAGATGACGGCCATGTGACGGCCATGTGACGGCCCGAACGGCGATCCGACACCCGAACACCGAGTGACGATTTGTTCACGCTTAGCTCTCGATTTCCCGTGTTCCTGTGTGACGGGGGTCTCGAAGGTTAGTCTTGGGGTGAACAATCACTTCGGGGGGAGTTAAAGCCATGCTCAGGTACATGCTGGCGTCTGTGGTGGCCTCTGTGGTCGTCATGGCCGCTTTCGTCGTGCTGCTGAGTGAGCCCATGGGCGTTTCCTGGGTCTAGCAGCTGCTGGATTCCTGGCGGCGGCCCCACCAGTCACCTTCCCGGAGGCGGCACATGCGTGGCCTACCCCTCGCTGCCTGGGCGTACGTCGGGGGGGTGGTCGTTCTCGCGGCCACCCTCATCGCCACGTCGTCCTACGAACACGTGCAATGGTCCACGTTGTGCGTGCTGGCGGCTCTGTTCGTCATCTGCGACTCCGCGCCCGTCCTGCTCAGCATCGAGCGGGCCAGGGTGTCGCTCAGTTTCTCGGCCTGTCTGGCGTCGGTGGTGCTGCTCGGCCCCGGCGGGGCGGCGCTGGTCGGCGCGTGCGCCGTCGCGACCTGGCAGAAGGTCGCACCGGTCAAACGGGCCTACAACGGGGCGCAGTTCGCGCTCTGCGGTTACGCCGCGGGCACGGTGTTCGTCGCGCTCACACCCGACGACGCCCTGCACTCCAGCGGCGGGCTCCACGGCGAAGCGCTCCTGCTGCCGTTCGCGATCGCGCTGCTCACCTATGTGACGGTCAACCTGTCACTGGTCGGCGGGATCCTCATGCTGGCCGGCCAGGTCCGGATCCGCGAACTGGTCGACCAGACCCTCCAGCTCGCGCCCAAGCTCCTCGGCTACGGCTCGTTCGGGCTGCTCATCGCCGGCACCTGGCAGGCGATCGGGGCGGCCGCGCCGATCCTGGTGCTGCTGCCGCTGTTCGTGGCGCGCTGGGCGTTCTCCCAGACCCGCGCGCAGCAGCGCGCGCACGAGGCCGTCCTGGCGACCCTCTGCCAGGCCGTCGAGACCAAGGACTACTACACGCGCGGCCACAGCGAACGCGTCTCCCGCGGCTCGGTGATGATCGCCGAGGAGATCGGGATGAGCGCCGGACGGATCGAGGCGATCCGGTTCGCCGGGATGCTGCACGACGTCGGCAAGCTCGGCGTCCCCACCAAGGTGCTGCAGAAGGACGGCCCCCTCACCGAGGAGGAGTTCGCCGCGATCCAGCTCCACCCGATGCGCGGGCTCGAGATCGTCCGGGAGATCGGCTTCCTCGACGAGGCGCTCGCCGGGATCATGCACCATCACGAGAAACTCAACGGCCGCGGCTATCCGATGGGGCTGGCGGGCGAGGAGATCCCGCCGTTCGCAAGGATCATCGGGGTGGCCGACGCGTTCGACGCGATGACGTCCACCCGCTCCTACCGGCCCGCCCGGCCGGTCGCCGAAGGCATCGCCGAGCTGAAGCGGTGCAGCGGAACCGATTTCGACCCCGAGATGGTCGAGGCGTTCCTGCGGGCCCTCGACAAGTCGGGCTGGGACGCTCCCCCACCGGTCGTCCTGCCCGAGGACGGCCCCGTCCAGACCACACGGCAGGACCACGACGATCCGACCGTCCCGCTCAAGGTCGCCGGAGAGGGCCCGTGGTAGCCAGCAGACTCCAGACCAACCGCGACCGGCCGGCCTGGCAGAACCTCGACTCGGCGCAACTCGTGCTGCTCGGCGCCGCCGGTGCGCTGATCGTCGCGGCGGCCACTTCCGTCGCCGCCAACGGCGGGCCCGACGAGCCCAGGCCCGCCATCATCTTCGGGGTGCTGATCGCGCTCGGCGAGCTGTTCCGGATGAACATGCCCGGCGGCCGCGAGGTCGCGCCGATCTCGACGGCGGGCGCGCTCGGCTACGGGATGCTGATGAGCGTCGCGACCGAGCAGGTGTCGTACTCGGCGCTCCAGGTCGTCGCGGTGACGGCGGCCGGGATGGTCGCGGGCACGCTGCCGCACGTCGCGGTCGGGCGGGCGCCCCGGCTGGACGCGATGGCGCGCCGCCTGGTCGAGGCGGCGATCGTCGCGTTCCTGTTCCGGCCGCTGACGGGGCTGCTGTTCGACGGCGACCTCAACCGCGGCGAATGGTGGGCGGCGCTCGGGCTGATGTCGGCCGTGGCGTGCTTCGCCGGACTCATGGACATGATCATCGCGGCGATGATCCGGGCCGAGGCGGTGCGGGCCAGGTTCGGGATCGCGTTCAAGGACGAGTTCCACGCCGGGGTGCTGCTGTGCTGCGCGACCTCCGCGACCGGGATGCTCATCGCCGTCGCCACCTCGGTGATGGGGCTGGCGGCGCTGCTGCTGTTCACCGCGCCGATCCTCACCACGCAGTTCGCGTTCCGGCGGTTCGCGGCCGTCCGCACCACCTATCTGCAGACGGTACGGGCGCTGTCGCGCGTCACCGAGGTCGGCGGGTACGTCGAGACGGGGCATTCGCGGCGCGTGTCCAAGCTGTCCGTCGCGATGGGGCGGGAGCTCGGCATGACCGAGGAGGAACTGCTCGAACTCGAGTACGCGGCCCTCATGCACGACATCGGCCAGCTCTCCTTGCCCGACCCCATCCCGGGCGGCGCGACGGTCCTGGCCTCCCCCGCCGAACAGCGCCGGATCGCGGAGCTGGGCGCGGCGGTCGTCGAGCAGACGGGCGTCATGGACCGGGTGGCGCAGCTCGTGCGCCGCCAGTCCGACCCCTACCGCTACACCACCGACGACTCCCGGCCCCCGCCGCTGGCCGCCCGGATCATCAAGTCGGCCAACGCCTACGACGACCTCGTCGGCGACTCCCCCGACCGCGACCGCAGCGCCGCCGTCCTCGACCGGCTCCGCCTCGACTCCGTCTCCGAATACGACCCCGCCGTGGTCGAGGCGCTGGGCCGTGTCCTGGACCGCCGCACCCTCCGCTGGTGAGCGCGGGTCAGCGGTTTCTGCGGTCGTGCCTGGTCTGGCAGGGGATGCAGCGGGCCGCCTCTGGGCGGGCCTCCAGCCTGCCTTCGGGGACGGGTTTCCCGCACGTCGTGCAGGTGCCGTAGGTGCCGTCGGACAGCCGGGTGAGGGCGGCCTCGACGGCGGTGCGCTGGCGGAGCAGGACGTCGAGGGTGGCGTAGCGGTGATCGGCCTCGATGAGGCTGTTGCCCGCGTCGCCCGCCTCCGCGGGGCGGACCCCGCGGTCGGAGTGCTCCTCGCGGAGCACGGCGATCGAGCGGTCGATCCTGGTCAGCATGGATCGCAGATGGTCGTCGGGCCGACGGCCGTTCGGCTGGGGCAAGGGGGGACCTCCCACTCCGGCGTGAGAAGCCTGCTCGCAACGGCGCGGTCGTCGGAACCGCGCTCGTCAGAACAGGGTGGAGTTGCTTCCTTCATCCGGAATTTGCCCATTTGTCAGTGGTTCTATGAGCGCGGGACCGTTGTTCTTGACGTTTCCCACCGCCGCGCCCACCGGGAACGCCTCAAGACCGCCCGCCATCGCCGGCACCAGCAGCCCGCCCGGATCGGCGACGCGCGGATCCAGCCACGCGTCGCGGTCGGTGACGACCATCGGCATCCGGTCGTGGAGATGGCCCAGCTCGTCCGCCGCCTGCGTGGTCAGGACCGTGCACGTCCAGATCCATTCGCCTTCGGGCGACTTCCACAGCTCGTACAGGCCCGCCATCGGCAGGATCGAGCCGTCCTTCGGGCGGATGAAGTACGGGGTCTTCTTCCTGTCGGCGCCGGTGTACCACTCGAAGTAGCCGTCGGCGGGCAGCAGGCAGCGGCGGGCCGCCCACGCCTTGCGGAACGACGGCTTCTCGGCGGCCGTCTCGACCCTCGCGTTGATCATCCGGCTGCCGGCCGACAGGTCCTTCGCCCACGACGGGACGAGGCCCCAGCGGAGCATCTTCAGCCGGCGCTGCGGTTCCAGCTCCTCGGGCGCGTCCTTGGCGGCGCGCTGCAGGACGGCCGGCACCGGCTTGGTGGGCGCGACGTTGTAGTCGGCTTCCAGCAGGTCCGTGCCGTCTTCGGTGAGGGTCTCGTCGAGGTCGATGCGGAACTCGTCGAGGAGTTCCCGACGGGCCCGCGCCGTCGCATAGCGGCCGCACATGGCGTCAACTGTAGGCGGCGGGTGTGACAGTGACGACCTCGTCCACATGGCGGAGGACCGGATCGGCGCCCGGCACGCCGGGGCGGTGCGTGATCAGCAGGACGGTGCGGTCGCCCGCCGCCTGGAGCAGGTCGGCGAGGAGCCGGTCGGCGGTGTCCTCGTCGAGGTGGGCGTCGGGCTCGTCGAGGATGAGGACGGGGAAGCCGGCCAGCAGGGCGCGGGCCAGGGCGATCCGCTGGCGTTCGCCGCCCGAGACGGTCGCGCCGTGCTCGCCGACGCGGCGGTCCTGGCCGAGGTCGAGTCCGGCGCGGTGCAGCACCTCGGCGATCTGCTCGTCCGACGCGTCGGGCTTCGCGAGCCTGACGTTCTCGGCGATCGTGGTGTCGAACAGGTGGGCGTCCTGGGCGCAGAGGCCGATGACGCGGCGGACGGCGTCGTCGTCGAGGTCGCGCAGTTCGGTGCCGCCGAGGGTGGCGCTGCCGCCGTAGTCGGCGAAGCGGACCAGCGCCGCGGCGAGGCTGGTCTTGCCGCTGCCGCTCGCCCCGAACAGGGCGACCTTGCGGCCGGGCGGCAGTTCGAGGTCGAACGGCCCGAGGACGTCGTGGT
>NZ_BAAGZI010000119.1:0-14970 GCF_054778695.1 Actinocorallia lasiicapitis | reverse complement strand
TCACCGCCGCCGCGCAGCACCAGCAGCAGGACGGTCACCGCGCACGCCAGCACCCCGACGCCGAGCCCGGCCCGCCTGGTCAGCGCGGGACTCCACCGGTCGGGGCGCTCCCGGACGGCCGTGGCGATCACGTCGGGGACGTCGTCAAAAGCCAGTTCGGGGAGCTGCGCCGTGCGGGGCCGCAGGTAGAGCACCTCGCCGTCGCGGACCCCGGCCTGGCCTGGCGAAGCACCCAGGTCGAACGGCGCCTCGTCGAGCCGTTGCAGCACCCAGCCGCCGTGCGCGAGCCCCTCGTTGGCGAGATCGGCTCCGGAATGGCGCAACAGAACGGGCAGAAGCGAACCGAACGGAACGTCAGAGGGCAAAGAGAGGTCGATTCTGCGTTCCGGCCCCGCGACCGTGATCCTGCACAGATCCACCCGGTTCCCTCCGTCGGCGTAGCCCTAGGATGCTGATTTCTACCAAATGCGGCCATTGAGGGGAAATTTGAGTACCGAGCTCGTTCGCCGGAGAGAACGCCGCAAGCCCCCTCAAATGCCTCGGGGGGAGATTCTGCTGGAATCACCGCCCGAAGTCCCCGAACACATCTCCGACGGCGGCCGCCAGGCGATGATGTACCTGCCGATGCTCGCCGGATCCGGGTCGATGGTCTTCATGGTCGCGCAGCCCGGATCGTCCCCGCTGACCTGGGTGACGAGCGGACTGTTCGCCCTGTCGATGAGCGGGATGATGCTCGGCCAGATCGGCCAGGGCGCCGGCGAGCGGAAAGCGAAACTCAACGCCGAACGGCGCGACTACCTGCGGTATCTGGGGCAGGTTCGGGCGCGCGTGCGGAGCGCTGCCAAGGAGCAGCGCGAAGCGCTCGAATGGTCCAGCCCCGACCCGGCGACCCTGCCGACCCTCGTGCTCAGCGACCGGCTCTGGGAGCGGCGGCCCTCCGACGACGACTTCGTCAACGTGCGGATCGCGCGCGGCCCGCAGCGGCTCGCCCTCGAACTGGTCGCCCCGGAGACCAAACCGGTCGAAGACCTCGAACCGATGACGGCCGGAGCGCTCAGCCGGTTCACCCGCACCCACTCGACCGTCCAGGACCTGCCGATCGGGGTGGCGCTGCGGTCGTTCGCGCGGGTCGTCCCGGCGGGGGATCCGGCGGCGGTGCGCGGGCTGGCACGGGCCGTCGCCCTGCATCTCGCGGCCTTCCACACCCCCGACGACGTGCGGATCTCGGTGTGCGCCGCGCCCGGGAGGCGAGCGGAGTGGGAGTGGCTGAAGTGGCTGCCGCACGCGCTCCACCCGTCCGAGCAGGACGCGGCGGGGCCGGTGCGGCTGGTCGCCCGCGACCTGTCCGACCTGGAGAAACTGCTCGACATCAGGAACCGGCCCCGGTTCAGCAAAGGGGTCTCCCCCGACGCGCTCCCCTACCACGTGGTGATCGTCGACGGGGTGCGGGCCGACCAGGACTCGCAGCTCGCCGAGGGCATCGACGGCGTCACCGTGCTCGACCTCGACGGCGCGCTGCCGCCGATCTCCGACGATCTGACGCTGCGGCTGCGGGTCGCGCCCCGGCAGGTCGCGCTGCTCACCCGCGATCATGCCGGCAAGGAGACCGCGACCAGGCTCGGCGTGCCCGACACCGTCCCGATCGTCCAGGCGGAGGCGTTCGCGCGGCAGCTCACCCCGCTGCGCGCCAGCGCCGCCGAAGAGATCGCCGACGACGCGCTCGCCGGGCCGACCACCCTGGCCGGGCTGTTCGGGATCGCCGATCCGCGCCGCCTCGACGTCGCCGCGGCATGGCGTCCCCGGCCGCCGCGCAGCAGGCTGCGGGTGCCGGTCGGCGTCGACCCGGCGGGAAGGCCCGTCGAACTCGACATCAAGGAATCCGCGCAGGGCGGCTACGGGCCGCACGGGCTCTGCATCGGCGCGACCGGCGCCGGTAAGTCCGAGTTCCTCCGGACCCTCGTGCTCGGGCTCGCGATGACCCATTCGTCGGAAACACTTAACTTCGTCCTCGTCGACTTCAAGGGCGGCGCGACCTTCCTCGGCATGGACGGGCTGCGGCACGTGTCGGCCGTCATCACCAACCTGGAGGACGAGCTCCCGCTGGTCGACCGGATGTACGACGCGCTCCACGGCGAGATGGTCCGCCGCCAGGAGCTGCTGCGCGCCGCCGGGAACCACGCCTCGCTCCGCGACTACGAGGAGGCGCGCGAACGGGGCGCGAACCTCGCGCCGCTGCCGACCCTGTTCCTCGTGCTCGACGAGTTCAGCGAACTGCTGTCGGCGAAACCCGAGTTCGCCGAGCTGTTCGTGATGATCGGACGGCTCGGACGGTCACTCGGCGTGCATCTGCTGCTGGCGTCGCAACGGCTCGAAGAGGGCAAGCTGCGCGGCCTCGACACCCATCTGTCGTACCGGATCGGGCTGCGGACCTTCTCGGCGATGGAATCGCGGGTCGTGCTGGGCGTCCCGGACGCCTACGAACTGCCGCAGGCGCCGGGGCACGGCTACGTCAAGGTCGGGACCGAGCAGATGACCAGGTTCCGGGCCGCCTACGTGTCCGGGCCGATCGACGAGGACGCCGCCGCCCCCGACGAACCCGGGCTCGGGCGCGGGCAGCACCGGATCGTCGAGTACACGACCGAGTACGTGGCGCCGAGCGTCGAGGAGACGGCGCCGCCCGTCCCGCAGGAGACCCGGCAGGAGACACGCGCGACCCTGTTCGACACGGTCGTCGCGCAGCTCCGCGGGCACGGGCCCGCCGCCCACCGGATCTGGCTGCCGCCGCTCGCCGCACCGCCCACCCTCGACGAGCTGTTCCCGCCGCAGGGCAGGGGCGGGCTGCAGGCCGTCGTCGGGATCGTGGACAAGCCGTTCGAGCAGCGCCGCGACCCGTTCTGGCTCGACCTCGCCGGAGCCGCCGGACATGTCGGGATCGCCGGTGGGCCGCGGAGCGGGAAATCGACCGCGCTCCGCACCCTGATCTGCTCGCTCGCACTCGGACACACCCCGCGCGAGGTGCAGTTCTACTGCCTCGACTTCGGCGGCGGGACCCTCGCGCAGCTCGCCGGGCTGCCGCACGTCGGCGGGGTCGCCTCCCGGCTCGACGGGGACCGGGTGCGGCGGACCGTCGCCGAGGTGAGCGCCGTGCTCGAAGCACGGGAACGGCGATTCGCGGAACTGGGCGTCGACTCGATGGAGGGGTACCGCAGACGGCGCGCCGCCGACCCCGGCCACCTCGGCGACCCGTTCGGCGACGTCTTCCTCGTCGTCGACGGCTGGCTGACGCTCCGGCAGGACTTCGAAGAGCTGGAGAGCACCGTCACCGAACTGGCCGCGCGCGGGCTCGGCTACGGGGTGCACGTGGTGGCCGCGACCCACAAATGGTCGGAGTTCCGGATGTCGGTGCGCGACCTGTTCGGCACCAAGCTGGAACTGCGGCTCGGCGACCCGTATGAATCGGACGTCGACCGCAAACGGGCCGCGAACGTCCCCGAAGGGACACCGGGACGCGGGCTGACCAGGGACGGGCTGCACTTCCTGACGGCGCTGCCGCGGCTCGACGGCGTCCAGGACGGCGACGAGCTGACCGAAGGCGTCGCCGCGCTCGTCACGACCCTCGCCGGGGCGTGGCGGTCGGCGCCCGCACCGCGCGTCCGGCTGCTGCCCGACCGGCTGCAGGTCAGCGAACTGCCCGGAGACACGGGCGCGCGGATCCCGATCGGCATCGACGAGACGGCGCTCGCCCCCGTCCTGCTCGACTTCGCGGCCGACCCGCACTTCCTGATGTTCGGCGACACCGAATCCGGCAAATCCAACCTGCTCCGGCTGATCGTCGAGGGGATCGTGGCCCGCCACACCCCCGACGAGGCCCGCATCATCTTCCTCGACTACCGGCGCTCGCTCCTCGAAGTGGCCGAGACCGAACACCAGGTCGGGTACGCGGCGTCGTCGGCCGCCGCCGAGTCGCTGGTCGGCGGGATCCAGCACGCGCTCGCCAAACGGCTCCCGCCGTCCGACCTCACCCCCGACCAGCTCCGCTCCCGCTCCTGGTGGAAGGGGTCGGACCTGTATCTCGTCATCGACGACTATGAGCTCGTCGCGACGTCGTCCTCACCGCTGTCGCCGCTGGTCGATCTGCTGCCGCAGGCCAGGGACATCGGGCTGCACGTCATCCTGGCGCGCTCCGCGGGCGGCGCCGGGCGGGCCACCTACGATCCCGTCATCCAACGCCTCCGCGAAATGTCCTCCCCCGGCCTGCTCCTGTCGGGCAACCGCGACGAGGGCGTCATCCTCGGCAACCTCCGCCCCACCCCCCTCCCCCCGGGCCGCGGCACCTTCCTCGACCGCAAATCCGGCCCCCGCCTCATCCAAACCGCCCTCCGCCCCACCCCCTGACCCCGCAATATGACGATCTGTGCCGCCGCCACCCCCGCACCTCCTCCCCACCGACGACGCCGCCTCAAAACCCACCCCGAACACTCCGCCAGCCCACGGACCTCTCCCTGCCCCCGCCGCCCGGACGAACCGCTAAGCGGGGAACCACCGCCGAACGCGTAGGCCGAAAGCGCCGACGCCCGGAATGGTGACCCGGCCGGTCAGCGGGAGGGGGCGCGCCAGTGGCGGGTGCGGCCTCGGGGGAGGGCTACGGCCAGGGCCAGGGCGAGCAGGGTGCCGCCGAGGGCGGTGGCGGTGATCGTCAGAGCGATGGTGCGGGTTCGGGTGTTCGGTGGGGGTGGGGAGGGGAGGGCGACGTCGCGGGGGGTAGCGGAGACCGGGGGTGCGGGGAGGATCGCGGTGACGGCCTGGAGGGGGTCGATGAGGCCGGGGGAGGTGGTCGTCGTCTCGATCCGGCGGGCGACCTCGGGTGCGGTGAGGGCGGGGTGGGCGGAGCGGATGAGGGCGGCGACGCCGGAGACGAACGGGGCGGCGAAGCTGGTGCCCTGGTAGTCGAAGTTCCAGCCGCCGCCCGGCCATGTCGAGACGATGGCCTCGCCGGGGGCCGCCACGGAGACCCGGGTGGCGGGATCGGCGAACTCGGTGATCTTCCGGTCGCTCGCCACGGCCGTGACGGACAGGACACCCGGATACTGGGCCGGGTAGACGGGCCTCGCCTTGCCGGTGTCCTCGGGATCGACGTTGCCCGCCGCGGCCACCACGACGACGTCCTGCCGGAGCGCGTACGCGACGGCCTGCTTCAACGACGGCGTGTCATAAGGAGTCTGCGCGGACACGTTGATGACCTTCGCGCCGCGCCGGACAGCCGCCACGATCCCCAACGCCAGCCGTTTGTCGGAGTTGCCCTGATCCCGATCCGCGATCTTCACCGACAGGAGTCGTGCGTCCGGCGCGACCCCGACGAACGGCACCTTCGGAAGGGACCGCGCCGCGATGATCCCGGCGACGCCCGTCCCGTGGCCCGCGCAGTCGGCGTCACCGGTCTTCGTCAGATCGATCGCCGCTCCCGCCGCCGCGCCCTTGAGCTGCGGATGGCGGAAATCGACCCCGCTGTCCACGACGGCGACGACCACCCCGCGCCCCGTCGAGACCCGGTGCGCCGCCGCGACGCTCAGCACCTGCTGCGCCCACGGCTCCCCCGTCACCTCGGGCCGTCCCGGCTCCAACCGGCAACCGGGCGCGGCCCGAGCCGGAACGGCCGGCGCGAGCGACGCCGCCGACAGGACGAGCACGGCGAGCGCCCTCATCGCGCGGGTCACCAGTTGAGGAGGCCGAAGAACTCTTCGCCCAGGTGCACGGCGGCGCTCTGGACGAGGCCCGAGGGGTCGCGTTTGCCGCCGTCGAGGCGGTGGGCCATCGCGAAGACCGCGAGGTTGCCGTTGACGTAGATGCCGCCCCACGTGTTGACGGTCCTGCCCTTGATCGACGGGACGCCGGGGGCGGGCCCGGGGTCGAGGAGGTAGGGGTAGAGGCCCAGTTTCTTGACGGCGGCGGCTTCGGCGGCGGTCCGGAACGGCATCACCACGACCGTGACGATCGCGGTCCGCTTCTTGGCCACGTAGGCGGCGGCCCGGTACTTGCCGACGCACGGGTGGGCCGCCAGCATCTTCACGAACGCCTTGCCGCCCTGTGTCTTGCAGACCCCGGCGGTGCGCTTCACCCGCACGAACGAGTCGTCGTAGGCCGTCCGGACGTATCTGTCCCTGAACAGGTCGGGCACGACGGTCCGGACGCGTTTGTGCGGCCGGATCGTCGGGGTCGGCTGCGGCTCGTCCTTGGGGAAGGCGAAACCGGGCAGGGTGATCTGGTTCTTCGACTGCTTCATCACCTTGTACCCGACGGCGCCCACGGCACCGGCGAGCAGCAGGAAGACCAGCCCGAAGACGGCCATGTTCGAATACACCCGGCGGCGGCGGCGCGGCGGCAGCGGGGGCCGGACGAACGGCGAGACGGGCTCGTACGGCGGCTGGAGAAGGTCAGGCTGACCGGACCCCCCGAAATACTGCTGATCGGGGTGTTGCGGATGAGGCGTCCAGTTGGCCATAACCTGGCACCTTATTACTACGATCATCCAATGCAGCCGGAAACTACCGAAGTGCCGCCCAGAAACCGACTGATTGTCCCGTTCGCTGTGGGGACGACGGTCGTGGCGCTCACCTCGGCCGTCGCGGTCCTCGGCGGCTTCAAGGCCACCGCACCCGCCACTCCGAGCGCCGACGCGACCATCGACCAGGTCCGCTTCAAGTCCAGGATCCTCCAGGTCACCGGTGCCGACGGCAAGCTCACGGTCCGGCTGCGCGTGGAGAACACCGGCGCGGAGTCGGCGTTCCTGACCGCGTTCCAGACGACCTTCGTCGCCCTGCCCAAGAACGGCGGCCCCACCGAACCCGATGAGATCGACGCCACGTCCCGGTACCTCCAGCCGGGTCTGCCCGCCGAGGTCACCGTCGCCTGGCGGGGCTTCCCCAGCCCCGGCCCGCCGACCGTCCGGTTCGCCTTCGCCAAGTGGACTTACCAGCAGGGCTTCAGCAACGACTCCTTCGACTGGTTCCCCGACGACCTGAAGAACGACCAGCCCGTCGCGATCGTGGAGGCGGCCGTCCGATGATCGAGCAGATCGCCGCGCCCAAGGCGCGCGCCGACTCACGCCTCCACCGGATCTTGAGCACCGGCGCGGGAATCCTCCTGCTGGCCGGGGCCGTCGCGGTGTGGCGGACGGGCCCGCAGATCGAGGCGACGACCACCGACCCCATCCGCACCGACGGCGTCCTCGGCGCCGAGATCACCACCGACGCGTTCAAGGTGAAGGCGATCCAGGTGACGACCGGACGGACCGCGAAGGACTCCCTCGGCACCACGCTCACCAGCGCCGAAGGCGTCTACGTGACGGTGCGGATCGCCGGTCAGGGCGTCGGCGAGCCGTGGCGGATCAGCGCCATGCTGGAATCCGGCGGCAAACGCTACCGCTCGGACTCCGGGCTGGTCACAGCGTTCGAACCGGAACTGTGGCGGACCGAGGACCTCGTGTTCGAGGTGCCGCCGGAGCGGGTGAAGGGCGCGCATCTGGTCGTCGGGATCTCCTCGATGCTCCTCCAGCTCACGCCCGAAGCCGACATCGATCTGAAGGTGGAGTGATGCATCCGGCCGCCCAGACCCGCGAGGATCTGCCCGTCCTGCGCCCGCGGATGAACCCCGCGAAGCGGCGGGCGCTGGAGCTCGGCGCGCTCGCGCTGCTGGCCGTCGTGCTGATCGAGGTCCGCTGGTGGGACGATGTCCGCCAGGTCCAGCAGACCATCGACCGTCCCGAGCGGGTCACGGCCGTCACCGATCGGGGGGACTTCGCGGGCGCGTCCTGGACGCTCACCGACAAGCGGGTCACCGAGTCGGGGGTCGTCTACCGGCTGCTGGCCGTCCCGGCCGACCAGACGGCGGGCGACGGGCTGATCGGCGTCCGCTACCGGGTGCGCGGCTCGTCGCTGTGGTCGGCGGCCGGTGACGTGTGGAAGAAGGGCGCGCCGGGCCGGCCGACCGTCGTCACCGTCACGGCCGGGCTGCCCAGGGAGCGGGCTGATACGGCTGTGCTGGAGCTGCTGGTGCAGGACCCGGGGGGTTCGGGTCCGGTTCCGGTGCTGCGTTTCGCTCGCTGACGCGCTGGATGACCAGGTCGAACGCGGCGGCCAGCAGCCCGATCCTGAGCAACTGGAACAGCAGGCCCGTCCCGTAGCCGATCAGGTCGAGCCGGGGCAGCCACCACGCGATGTCCCGGGGGCCGACGAGCACGTAGATCGCCCGGTTGGTGAGGTCCTCCACGACGTCCAGGCCGACGTAGAGCAGCGCGAACATGCCGAACGGCAGCAGCCCGGCCCGGCCGATCAGCCGCATCCCGTACCAGGCGGGCAGCCACTTGTCGCGCAGCCCTCGGGTCAGGAACTCCCGCAGGGTCCGCCGCTCCTGTTCGCCTTCGGCGGGCCGCTCCCCCAGCCCCGCGCCGCGGGCGAGCCGCGCCCCCATCCGTCCGGTGCCGAACACGGCGCGTTCGTCGGCGGCGTCCACGCCCAGCACGACGCCCGCGATCACCAGCCAGAGCAGCGACCCGAGCACCGGCTCCTTGACGTGCTCCCACACGGTTCCGAGGTGCTCGGCGGGCAGCGCGTCCCAGAACACCCGTGAGGTCAGCCAGTCGACGCCCTTGCCGCGCAGCTCGTCGATGGTGAACACGCCGTACAGGGCGAACGCGCACTCGCAGAACGCCCCGGCCAGTGCCGACACTCGCGGCAGCGGTTCGGTCAGCCACCGGTCGATCGCCACCCGGACGGCGAAGAACACCACGACCAGCAGCACCGCGACCCAGAGCTGCTTCTGGATGGACAGCAGCGCGTTCATCGCCGCGCCCATCTCGCCTTCGGCGATGCCCCGCGAGGTGACGGCCTGCTGGAAGTCCTGGGCGTCGCGGCCGAACCAGCCCCACGCCAGATAGAAGATCATGAACGGGAGGACGGCCCGGCTCAACGCGTCGATCAGCGGTTCGTCGTTCCCGACGGCCCAGGAGGCCAGGGCGCCGCTCTCGTCCCGTTCGGAGATCGCCGGCAGCCCCTCCCTGACGCTGTGCAGCATCGCCACCGTCACCGCGAGATGCGTGACGACCATCAGGCTCACCAGCAGCAACGGCAGCCACGACGCCTTCAGCCCGACCTCGAAACCCAGCCATTGGAGGCCGTAGCGGACGCTCTGCCCGACCGTGTACCAGAGCGCCAACGGCACGAAGTACCGCCCGCTCAACCGCGCAGCGGACACCGGAAGGGAGATAGCCGACATAGCCGAAGATCTTAGACAGCAAAGGACCCCGTGACCGAGCAGATCACGGGGTCCTCGCTTGAGATCACACCGCTTAGATGGCGACCTCGAGGCTGGCGATCTCGCCGACCTTGGCGCTGATGCTGGAGTCCGTCGAGATCCCGCCGGGGGCGAGCACGCGGACCGTCCAGTCGCCGTCGGCGGCGAAGAACCGGAAGACACCCTCGTCGCTGGTCACGACCTCGGCGGTGAACTCACCGGTCGAGTCGAGCAGCCGAGCGTAGGCGCCCGAGACCGGGGCGCTGTCACGGGTGACCGTGCCCTGGATGACGGCCTCGTTGTTGAGGTCGACGGTGGCGGGCAGGGCCGCGGTCTGCGCCGGCGCTGCGCATCCCTGAGTCATGATTTTTCTCCTCTTGCTGGGTATGTGCGGCGGGATTTACTTGGCGGGACCGAGCTCGACGGGCACGCCCACGAGCGAGCCGTACTCGGTCCAGGAACCGTCGTAGTTCTTGACGTCGGACAGACCCAGCAGCTCGTGCAGGGCGAACCAGGTGTGCGAGGAGCGCTCGCCGATCCGGCAGTAGGCGATGGTCGCCTTGTCCAGGTCGACGCCGGCCTCGGTGTAGAGCTCGCGGAGCTCCTCGTCGGACTTGAAGGTGCCGTCGTCGTTCGCGGCCTTCGACCACGGGATCGAACGGGCGGTCGGCACGTGGCCGGCGCGCTGCGCCTGCTCCTGCGGCAGGTGGGCGGGGGCGAGCAGCTTGCCGGAGAACTCGTCGGGGCTGCGGACGTCGATCAGGTTCTTCTTGGCGATGGCCTCGACGACCTCGTCACGGAAGGCGCGGATCGACAGGTCCTGCTCCTGCGCCTTGTAGTCGGTGGCCGGACGCGAGGGGACGTCGGTCACGAGCTCGCGGGAGTCGAGCTCCCACTTCTTGCGGCCGCCGTCGAGGAGCTTGACGTTGGAGTGGCCGTAGAGCTTGAAGTACCAGTACGCGTAGGCCGCGAACCAGTTGTTGTTGCCGCCGTACAGGATCACCAGGTCGTCGTTGGCGATGCCCTTGGCGGACAGGAGCTGCTCGAAGCCGGCCTGGTCGACGAAGTCGCGGCGGACCGGGTCCTGAAGCTCGGTCTTCCAGTCGATCTTCACGGCGCCACGGATGTGGCCCTTGTCGTAGGCGGACACGTCCTCGTCCACCTCGACCAGAACGACGGCGGGGGCGTCAAGGTTGGCCTCGACCCAGGCGGCGTCGACGAGAACGTCGTTGCGGCTCATTGTGGAACCTCCTCGGGGTTGTACTTCTTCGGTGTCACACGCTTGATGATCAGAAACATTTCGCAGCCGAGGCAGAACCCGAACGCGGCGTTCAGGAAGGCTGCCCCGAGGGCGAAGGCGGCGGCTGTGATCCCCAGCCAGCCGATTCCCAGGCTGTATCCGGCCACGCCCACCAGCGCGAACCCGAGACCGACTCCCTGCGCGAAACGCGGCGGGGCTTCGTCTTCGAGCTCTCCTGGGGGGCTCAAGCGCGGCCGTACGAAGCGGCTGTAGATCAGCCCGTACGGATGGTGACGCAGTCCGAAGAAGGCTCCGATCGCGAACACCACGGCCTGAGCGGCTAGCACCGGCCAGCTCCCCGTAGCGAGAACCACCAGCAGGACGATCGTCGTCAGGGCAGCGGAAAAGCGCTGACCTCTTGGGTCGATTTTCATTGCCGGTTTACTCCAGAGGGAGTGGAAGTGCGTTGCCAGGCGGGGTGCAGGGAATTGAACTCCCCGCTACAGCGGCTGTATTCCGCGATGAATACAGAGCGGCGCTGTTCTCAGGCCATGCGACAGAGCGCGGTCGAAACGCGGCAGTAATCGACTGCCCGTCGCTTCGTCAGCTTCTGCTCTGTCATGTAACGCACGACCACGATGTTACGAGGGTTCGCGCCGAATGTCACCTCCCGTCTCGCGGTTTGAGACAGTGACTCCCGTCATACCCGCAGGTCACACCGGTATGGAGCGTCCCAAAACCGCGATGACATCGGCTTTCCGAGGCTGCCCCGCGGCCCGGTTCACGATCGTCCCGGCGGGGTCGAGCACCAGCACGGTGGGGGTTTTCAGGATGTTCAGCTCACGAACAAGATCGAGCCGGGACTCGGCGTCGAGTTCGATGTGGACCACTCCGGGGATCATTTCGGCCACCTCGCCCAGAATGCGTTTGGTGGCGCGGCAGGGGGCGCAGAAGGCGCTGGAGAACTGCACGAGGGTGGCCCGCTCGCCGAGCTCGAAATCCCAGGTGTGCGTCACGTGCTGTTCCTTGAGACGTCCGGTCCGCCGCTGCCAGACCAGCCCGAAGACGGTCGAGGCGGCCAGGACGACGAACGCCACGATCATTCCTGCCATCCCTCCACGTTACGTCAGAGGGACGGGGTGCTCCTGCCCGTCAACGAGAGCTAGCGGGGGACGACGAGGGTGCCGTTCAGCGGGACGTTGTCGGCTTCGCCGGTGATCCGCAGGCCGGTCTCGGTGGGCTCGACCTTGGTGATCCGCGAGCCCATCGGCAGGCCCGTCACCGGGATGACGGTCTTGAGCTGCTCCTGGACCAGCCCGATCGGCACCTGGATCAGCCCGCCGACGGCCCGGACGGACTGCGGCGTCACCACGATCCCCTCCTTGGTGGGCCGGATCGACACCACGACGCCCACCTCGGCGTTCTGGCCGAGGAACGCGTACGTCCCTTCCAGGAGGACGTCATTGCCGTCGCGCGAGACCTTCCTCACCCCGCGGGAAGCAACTTGTTGCTGGATGTAGGAGTAGGGGATCACCGCGGACGCCGTCGCCTCACGGGCCCGCAGATTGCTCTTGTCCCCGTTGACCAGGTCGGCGAGCGGCGCGTTGAGCCCGCTCAACCGGATCCGGACGTCCTGCACGGTGACGCCCTGCTGCGTGTAGTCGCCGATCTGCACGTCGATCTGGTCGTAGGTGCCGCTGAGCGCCTGCGTCAGGAACGGGAACCCGCCGATGTCGACCGCCGGCTCCCGGTCGAGCGCGTACTGGGCGGCCACCTGCCGCGCCACCTCCGACTCGGCGCGCGCCTTCGCGAACCGGTCCGCACCCACCACCCCGACGACGACCAGCACGAGCAGGACGACCAGAAACTTCCGCATGGATCCCTACCTTTCCATGTGATGTCAGCCACCGGCGAAGGGAGGGAGAACTTCCAACACTCCGTTTTCGGGCAACTCCACCGCGTCATGGGGGCGGTTCCCCACCTGCTGCCCGTCGAGCAGGAAAGAGCTGCGCTCCAGGACCCGCGAGAACTCGGAATCCCTTGCCTGCCGGGCGTTCCGCAGCGCCTCGCCCAGGGTCGCCGCGACGTAGGGTTCTTCCGCGACGCCCGCCGCGGAACGGGCTGCCGCCCAGTATCGGATCACACCGTTGGCCATCGTCCAAGGATCTCATTCATGTATCGCGCGTAATGAATCAGTACGTCGGCCATTGCCCCATTGAGGCACTCGTATAAGCTTCAAGCGAAGGATCCGGGCAGCGAGGCCCCCGGGTCCTTGACGTCTTTTTGGGGCAGTTCACCCCGAAGGCAAGAGAGGGAGGCGGCCGTTGAGCAGCTTGCTGTTGCTCACCAACGCACTGGAACCGTCGGATGAGGTTCTACCAGCGCTGGGTTTGCTCTTGCACTCGATCCGCGTCGCACCCGCGGAGGCATCCGCGTTGATCGACGCGCCCCCCGCCGACGCGATCCTCGTCGACGCGCGCCGCGATCTGGTCCAGGCGAAGAGCCTGTGCCGGCTGCTGCGCACCACCGGGCTCGACTGCCCGCTGCTGGCGATCGTCACCGAGGGCGGCCTGGCCGCCCTCACCCCCGAGTGGGGTCTGGACGACGTCCTGCTGCAGGCGAGCGGGCCTGCTGAGGTGGAGGCCCGGCTCCGGCTGGCCATCGGCCGCAGCAACTCCGGTGAAGCCGACGATCAGCCCGGCGAGATCCGCAGTGGGGATCTGACCATCGACGAGGCCACGTACACGGCGCGCCTGCGCGGACGTGTACTGGACCTCACCTTCAAGGAGTTCGAGCTTCTGAAGTACCTGGCCCAGCATCCGGGCCGTGTCTTCACCCGGGCTCAGCTCCTGCAAGAGGTCTGGGGCTACGACTACTTCGGCGGCACCCGCACGGTGGACGTCCACGTCCGCCGGCTCCGTGCCAAGCTGGGCGCCGAGTACGAGTCGCTGATCGGTACCGTCCGCAACGTCGGCTACCGTTTCGTCCCCGACCACCGCCCCGGCGACCACGAAGAGGCGCTGACCACGCGCCCCTAGCGTCGAAGGACGCACCTGGAACGTTCTATCCCAGGTGCCGAAAGAGGCTCCCCGCAACGTCGCGGCAGGAGCCCCTTTTCGTCCCCTACCGCTACCGGCCGAGGGCTTTCAGGACTTCGCGTGCGGCGCGCTCACCGGACTCGACGCCGCCGTTCAGGTAGCCCTGGCTGTGCACCGAGGTGTGCTCGCCCGCGAAGTGCAGGCAGCCTTCGGCGTCGCCCGCGGCTCCCCAGTAGCGGGTGTACTGGCCCGGCCGGAACGTGGCATAGGAGCCGCGCGCCCACGGGTCGTCGACCCAGGAGTCCAGCCAGGAGCGGCCGTTGTAGGCGGCGCTCATCCCCGGGACCAGCCGCTCGATCAGCCGCAGCGCGTCCTTGACGACGTGGGCGGGCGCCTTGCCGTGGGCCCGGGCGGTCGGGTAGTTCGCGCCCGCCGCGCCGCCGGAGAAGATCGTGAGCAGGTCCTTCTTGGCGGGGTGGCCGCCGGAGCTGCTCCAGCTTCCCAGGCGCGGAATGTCGCTGGAGAACGTGCCGTCCCAGCCGTGCTCGGCGAACCGGTCGTCGAACTGGAGCAGCAGTTTCGCGTTGGTGCCCATGCCGAGGTTGTCGATGACGTCGCGTTTGCGGGCACTGAGCCCGGAGCCGTCCAGGTCGACCTGGCGGAGCGCGGTGAACGGCAGCGCGAAGATCACCCGATCGGCGAAGACCGGTCGGCTCGAGTGCCCGAACCGCAGTTCGTACCGTGCGCCGTTCCTGCGGACGGCCGTCAGCGGCGCGTTCATCCGCAGCACGCCCTTGGGCAGCCGGCGGGCGAGCAGGTTCGGGACCCGGTCGTTGCCGCCTCGGACGTGCCACCGCTCGTCGGCCCCCTCGTAGGGCGCGGTGAACTGCTCGATCAGGTTGATCGCGCTGAGATCCTCGGGGTCGCCGCCCCAGAAACCGGTGATCTGGTCGGCGAGCGCGGTGTGCAGCAGGGAGCCCGCGCCGCCCGGCACGTTCCGGTCCAGCCAGTCGCGGACCGACAGCCCGTCGAAGGCGCGGGCGGCGGGCCCCGCCTTCGCGGACGTGTAGGGGCCGATCCGTTTCGTGTCGCGTTCGAGCCGTTTCAGGACGGTCGGCAGGTCCTTGAACACCACCCGCGGATCACGGATCTTGCCGCGCAGGTAGAGCACCGGCTCGCCCTTGGATTCGGGGATCTTCTCCCCGTCGTCGAGCTTCAGGCCCAGCTCCCTGACGAGCCGCCGCAGGTGGACGTGGCGGGTGTCGATGAACTCGCCGCCGTGCTCGGCGGTCTGGCCGCCCGCGAAGCCGCGCGCCGTCCAGCACCGTCCGCCGACCCGGCCGCCGTTCGCCTCGTAGAGGCTGACGTGCACGCCGCTGCGGGCGAGGCGCTAGGCGGCCGTCA
>NZ_BAAGZI010000118.1:0-14991 GCF_054778695.1 Actinocorallia lasiicapitis | reverse complement strand
CGGCGAGCCGTGCGACGCGCTGCCGGTCGAACGCCGCCGGCCGCTCCCCCGCCCGCCACCACAGACCGGTGGACGGCTCCGCCGCGGAGCCGCCGCCGAGGCCGAGGAGCCGATCCACCTGCCCGGTCGTGTCCTGTTCCGTTCGATCGTCGAGCCGCACGGGCGCTCCCCGCTGCCAGGGCTGATGAGGTCCAGCCGGTGCGAGGAGTCTCTCCGCCGGCCGCACGCCGTGCTTCGGGGACGGCCCCAGCCTCTCCCCCGAGGATTGCCGGTTGAGTACCGACTACTCTCGCCACGGCAATTCTCAGCGGCTTGGCTGAGCACGTGGCTGAGAAGAAGAGAAAGCTGGCGCTGGAGCGCCTGCCGGTCGGCACCGACAGGGACGCCGCCTACGCCGAGATCCGCGACCACGGGCCGGTCACCGAGCTGGAGCTCGGCGGATACGCGGTGATCGGCAGACAGGAGGCGGACTACGTCCTCCGGCATCCGGAACTCTTCTCCTCGCGCCGTGCCTACCAGGGTGTCGGGAGCCCGCTGCCGATGCTTCCGATCGCCTACGACCCGCCCGAGCACACCCGGTACAGCCGGATCCTGCGGCGGTTCTTCAGCCCGCGGGACGCCCGGCGGCTGGAACCTCAGGTCCGCGGCCTCGCCGTCCGGATCATCGACGGGCTCGCCACCGCCGGTGAGTGCGAGATCGTCCGGGATCTGGCGGTCCCGCTGCCCGCCGAGGTCTTCCTGACGCTGTTCGGGCTGCCGCTGGAAAGGCGCGACCAGCTCATCCACTGGAAAGATGTGATCTTTGGAGCGGCGGGGATCCGCGCGTTCGACGTCGCCCCCGAGGCGGCCGCGGTCGCGGCGGGAGAACTGCACGCCTTCCTGGTGGAGCACGTCGAAGCACGGCGCGCGCAGGGCCCCGGCGGGGACGACCTCCTGGGGACGCTGCTCGCGCTGGAGGGAGACGACGCCCTCACCACGGAGGAGATCCTCGGGCTGTCCTTCCAGTTCGTCCTCGCCGGCCTGGACACGGTCACCTCGGCCCTGAGCAACTCCTTCGCCATTCTCGCCGAGCGCCCCGACCTTCGCGGGCGTCTCGCCGGGGACCTGTCCGCCGTGCCCGAGGCGGTGGAGGAACTGCTGCGTGTGGACGGCCCCATCGTCACGTTGCCGCGGGTGGCCACCCAGGACGTCACTCTCGCCGGAGTGGCCATTCCGGCGGGCTCGCCCGTCGCCGTCGTCGTGGCGGCGGCCAACCGGGACCCGTCCGAGCACGGCGAGCCCGACGTGGTGGACCTGCGCAGGCGCGAGGCGCACCTGGCGTTGGGCATCGGGCCGCACTACTGCCTGGGCGCGCATCTGGCGCGGGCCGAGATGCGGATCGTCCTGGAGGAATGGCACCGGCGGGTGCCCGAGTACCGCCTCGCGGACGGCCATGCGCTCAGCGCGGCCTGGCCGTGCGGCATGGTGAGCGTCTCGGCGGTCCCGCTCGTCTACGAGCGGGCCTGACGGGGCTGTTCCCTGAAGGACCACCTTGGAAGAGGGGAAGGGCGGGCCGGCGGGCCGGCGGAGCGGCCAGGGAGCGCCGGCCCGTCCCCTTCCCCTCTGTGCTTCACGGGAGCGTGGTGTCGTTGAGGAGGGTCTTGGTCTCCGTGCGGAGCTTGGCCAGCGTCTGGGAGCGGGAGCTGTAGACCAGGTGGAGCTCTTCGGGGGCGTTGCGGGGCGGGAAGAAGCCCTGGTAAAGCAGGTGCGAGCCGTGGAAGCCGTAGGACTGGACGAGCCGGCCGGTGCGCATGGCGGGGCCCAGGACGATCGCGGTGTCCCAGGCCGAGCCGAACCCCTCGATCGCCACCGTGCGGCTGGCGACGGCGAGCGCGTGGACGATGCCGTTTCTGCGATGCTCCGGCGCCACCCACAGGCCGCCATGGTGGGACACCGTTCCGCGGATGGACCGGACGGCCTCCGGCAGGGCGCCGCGGTCGATCGGCAGGCCGGGTGACGGGGGCTCCGTCATCCACAGGCGCATCGAGGCGATCAGGCCGATGAAGTCGTCGGTGCGCAGGATCCGGCAGGCGTTGCAGGCCACCGTGACGCCGCGGGCGTCGGTGACGTCCAGCCAGAACCCTTCGCCCTCGTCGGCCAGGGCGAACGCGGGGTTGATCACGACGGCGTCGCCCTCCGCCCCGGTCATGCGCTCGTGCCAGACGGGAAGGTCGGCGCGGACGGCGATGGTCAGGCCCAGGGGCGCGAGCGCGCCGGTGGTCGCCCGCCAGGCGTCCGTGGAGAGGTCCTGCTCGATCATGGTCGAATCTCCAGGTCAGTTTCGTGGCGGCCCGACGGGACGGGCCTGCCGAGGAGAAGGCGGCGGGCGGCGAGCGTGGCCGTCGCGGCGCCGAGAGCCAGCTCGGAGGCGAGCTGGGGCCAGCCGGTCAGGGAACGTCCGAGCTCACGCAGGGCCGTCGCGCTGCGCGGGTTCAGGACGGAGGAGCCGAGGAAGTCGCTGAGGAACCCCTGGACGTCGTCGCCGGGCCCGCCGGTGTAGTCCTCGCTGCGGCGGTCGGCGAGCCCGCCGTGGAGCAGCGGCCGGTCGGGTTCGAGGTCGAACCGCTCGACGTCGAGGATGCCGTTCTCGCACGTCGAGGTCAGGACGGGGATGCGCAGCTCACGGGCGAGTTCACGGACGGCGAGTTTGCTGTGGAAGTCGTCGCACTGTTCGACGATCACGTCGGGCGGCCGTCCGCCGAACAGTTCGGCGGTGGCGCCCCGGGGCCAGCCGTCGGTGCGGACGATCACCTCGGCGTACGGGTCGAGCTCGTGGAGGCGGCGCGCGGCCAGGACGGCCTTGTTGACCCCCAGGTCGGCGACGCCGTAGGGCAGCCGGTTGAGGTTCGACAGCGCCAGGACGTCGGGGTCCATCAGTGTGAAGACGCCGCCCACTCCCTCGAGCGCCAGGGCGTGGGCGACGACCGCTCCCGACGACATGCCGACGACGCACACGTGCTTGCCGAGGAGCCGTTCCCGCTCCGCTTCGGTGATCTTGATGTGGTTGCGTGCCGCCCGCACCTTCCGGTACTCCGGTTCGGGGAGCACATGGGTGAGGGTGCGCCGCCACGGCTGCCACCACCAGGCCCCGTAGGTCTCGGGGCGGGGGCCGAGGATCCGGCGGATCTCGCGCGCCCGTTCGTCCTCGGCCCGGAACCGGGCGTGGTCGTCGGCGCGGAGCAGCTCGCCCACCTGGGCCTCGATGGTGTCGGTCACCTCGATCGGGGCGGGTCCTGCCAGCAGTGCGCGCAGCAGGTCCGTGTCGGAATCCCACTCCAGGAGGACCGGGGTCAGGTCCGTCGGCATCGTGTCTCCTTCGTTCGCGTCAGAGGTGGAGCCGGGCGCGGCTCTTCCAGCCGTGGCGGTGCGACGACGGGGTCGTGTGCGGGGCGGAGAAGAGCCTGAAGACGAAAAGGGGCGTGACGCCGTCGCCGAGGGCGAACGCGGCGCGCAGCCGGCCGGCGGCTCCTATCGCCCAGGCCCGCTGGGCGCCGGTGAGTCCCACGCCGTCGAAGTGTTCGTGGCGGAGCAGCAGGAACGTGGCGGCGGTCCACGGCTGGACGCTCAGCCCGTCGAGGACGGCGGTGAGCCAGAGCCGCTGGACGAGCATCCCGGTCTCGATCATCGACTGGTCGTCCGGGGGTTCCGTGGTGGCGAGGCAGCACAGATGGGAGGTGGCGTCCGCCAGCCGCAGCGCCGCTTTCACGACCGGTCCTGACGGCACCGCCGCGCCGAGCCGCGGCGCTCGCCTGATCAGGGACAGGAGCGCGGCGGTGGGTTTGGGGAGTGCGAGGTTCCGCGGTTCGATGCCGTCGCGGCGGCCGTCGCGTTCCTGATCCGGCCAGTTGATCTCGCCGGTGAGGTCGGCGGCCGACCGGGCGTCCCGCAGGCGCAGCAGGTCCGCCTCGGCGACGACCTTCGCGACCTCGTCCTTGGCCGGGCTCCGCTCCACCGCGGACAGCAGGAACGGATCTCGGGCCAGGGCCCGCAGCCGGCCGACGGAGTCCGGCGGGACGAGCCGCTGGTCGCCGGGCAGCCGGTTGGTCGACCGTTCGAAGATCGCCCGTTGGAGCGCGCGGTCGACGCGGGGCAGGCCACGGCCGGAGAAACGGATCTCCACGGAGCGTTTCCGGACGAGCGTCTCGTGGGCGAGGCCGAGGGACCGCGCGGTGATCGCGACGTTCTCGGCGAAACACCCCAGTGCGAGCAGCGAGCCGAACCCGGCCACGTCGAGGAACGACGAGCCGGCGGCCTTGTCGTCGAGGCCGATCGTCAGCGCGTCACGGGTCGCCACCACGTGCCAGGGCTGGGCGTTGCCGCCGGAGGGCGCGCGGCCGCCCGCCTCGCAGAGCTTCGCGATGTCGGTCAGGCTGAGAATCTCGTCGGGCATTCCGGCTCTTCTCGGGAGGTCGTCGGGAACGCTCGAACGCTACGGGCGACGCGCACGCCCACGCCCCCGGGCGGCCCCCGTGGGGCCACCCGAAGGATTCGGCGGGCCGGACGGCGGCGGAGCAGGGCGCGGGCCCGTACTCCTGGGGTGCCCTCGCAGGGATGACCCCGATGCTCCCCCGGGGCCGGCGGACTGTACTCCTTGCAACCCGCCCTTCCGAGTGGTTCAGGAGCGCCTATGAAGGTCTGTGTGATCGGAGCCGGGATCTCCGGGTTGGGCGCCGCCTGGGCGTTGAGCAGGCATCCGGACGCCTACCAGGTCGACGTGCTGGAGAAGCGGACACGGCTCGGCGGCAACGCCTGCACCGTCGACATGCCCGGCGCCGACGGCCCCGTCCCGATCGACATCTCGGTCACCGCCTGCATCCCGTCGCTCTACCACAACTACCTGGCCCTCATTTCGACCTGCTCCGCTCCAGCGAGATGACCACCTGGAAGGGCGGCACCCGCGCCGTCTACCAGGCGATGACCGAGGGCTTCGCCGACCGGATCGAGCTGGGCTGCGCGGTGACCGAGGTGCGCCGTGACACGCACGGGGTCCGTGTCACGGACGCCACGGGCAGGAAGCGCCGCTACGACCAGGTGATCTTCGCGTGCGGGGCGGACGAGGCGCTCGCGCTGCTTCCGGACGCCTCGCTGGCCGAGCGGATGCTGCTCGGCGCGGTCCGCTACGACGACGCGATCCACGGGGAGGCCGTCGTCCACACCGACCGCTCGGTCGTCCCGGACACCGCCTGCCTCGCCGAACGCAGCACCTACGTCGACCGCAGGACCAGCGGCGGCTACGAGATCACCTATCTGATGCACAACCAGCAGCCGTGGACCGCCGATCGGCACCGGCCCTGGCTGGTCACCTATCAGGGCGCCGGGAGCCGCGAGTTCGACGGCGTCGTGCGGCGCGAGCGCTTCCACCATGTGCGGTCGGACCTGTTCCACACCCTCGTCCTGACCAATCTGTTCCCGCTCCTCCAGGGCCGCCGCAGGACGTGGTTCTGCGGCGCCCACACCACTTTCAACAGCCAGGAGCACTGCTTTCTGTCCGGGCTGGCCGTCGCGCACCGGCTGGGGGCCGACTACCCGTTCCCGGAGGACCGGGAGGCGAGGGCCTGGTTCCGGTTCTACGGCCGGCTCAGCCAGGGGCCGGGGTTCCTGAGACGTGCCGCGGCCGCGCGGTCGGCCCGGCGCAGCGCCACCGAGAAGAAAGGGATCTCCCACCCATGAGTGAACCTTCCGCCCATGCTCCCGACCATCCCGACCTCGCGGTGGTCGCGCGGCTCTACGCCGGTTTCGCGGCACGCGACGGAGTGGCGGCCAGGGCCTGCTTCGCCGCCGACGTCACCTATGTCGTGCCCGGCGAGCATCCGGGGGCCGGCGTGTTCGCCGGACGTGAGAACGTCGACGCCGCGGTCCGGGCCCTGGTGAAGGAGACCGGCGGCACCTTGCGGAGCCGGGTCGTCGACATGTACGTGAGCGGGCGGGGCGAGGTCACGGTCGTCAACCGGGCCACGGCCAGCAGGGGCGGCCGGGAACTGGACGTCGTCGGGCGGGTCGTCTACACCATCCGGGACGGCCTGATCATCGAGATGCGGGAGCAGTTCGACGACCTCGGGACGATCCATGCGTTCTGGTCGTAGGCCCGCCGGCGAGGCCGTCTGGCGGACCGCCGTCATCACCGGGGGCGCGTCCGGGATCGGGCGGGAGCTCGGCCGGGCGCTGGTCGGGCGGGGCTGCACGGTCGTCTTGGCCGACCTGGACGGCGATCTGGCGGGCGCGACGGCCGCGGAACTGTCCGCCGCGGGGCCGGGTGAAACGATCGCGGCCGCTCTCGACGTCACCGACGCCGCGGCCGTCGCCGATCTGTACGGCGGGATCGCGCGCGACCACGGCCACCTCGACCTGGTCTTCAACAACGCGGGGATCTCGGTGCTCGGCATGGCCGAGGAGCTGACCGTCGAGCACTGGGACCGGGCGATCGACGTGAACCTGCGGGGCGTCGTCCACGGGGTGCTCGCCGCCTATCCGATCATGCTCGAGCAGGGACACGGCCACATCGTCAACACCGCCTCGGTCGCGGGGGTGTTCCCCAGCCCGTGGGCGCTGCCCTACACGGCGTCCAAGGCCGGGGTCGTGGCGCTGAGCCTGGGGCTGCGCGCCGAGGGGGCGCTGCGCGGGGTCGGGGTCACCGTGGTGTGCCCCGGCTATGTCGACACCCCTCATCTGGACCGGCCGAACCCCGGACTCCCCCAGACCGGGCTCGGCCGGCGTGCCCGCAGGCTCGCCGCGTCCGGGCAGGCCCGGCTCTACAGCCCGCAGGCGCTCGCCAGGGACGTGCTGCGCGCGGTGGCGCGGAACCGTCCGATGGTCGTCGCTCCGGCGAGCGCCCGCCTCCAGTGGCGGTCGGCCAGGATCGCCCCCGTCTCGGCGCCCCGCCTGGCCACCTGGCGGGCGACCCGGGCGTTCCGCCGTGCTTCAGGCCGGTGACCTCCGGCCTGGTTCAGCTACAGGAAGGCAATGATGGAGTTCAACCACGCGGACCTGTTCGAGGCCGTCGCCGACGCCGTGCCCGACCGGCCGGCTCTCGTGGTGGGGAAGGAGAGACTGACCTACGCCGAACTCGACCGCAGGGCCAACCGGCTCGCCCACCTGCTGCGCGGGCTGGGCGTCAGAGCGGGGCAGCGGGTCGCGATCCAGCTCGTCAACGGCGCCGAGTACGCGGTGGGCCTGCTGGCCGCCCTGAAGATCAGGGCGGTTCCGGTCAACGTCAACTTCCGGTACACCGCCGCGGAACTGCGCTATCTGTACCGGGACTCCGGTGCGGCCGCCCTGCTCTACGGCGCCGAGTTCGACGACCGGGTCGCCGAGGCGGTCCGGCGCCTGCCGGGCCTGCCGGTGCTCATCGCGGTCGGCGGCCCCAGTTCGATCGAGCGCGCGATCACCTACGAGGACGCCATCGCCGGTCAGCCCGACGTGCGGGGCTTCGAACCGCGCCGGGCCGACGACCACTACATCATCTACACCGGCGGCACCACGGGCGTGCCGAAGGGCGTGGTCTGGAACTGCCGCGACATGCTCTTCGCGTTCACCAACGCGCTCAAGGAACCGCCCAGCACACCGTCCGGCATGGTCGCCGCCGCGGTGGCGACCCCGCCGAGCGTCATGTTCCCCGTCGCGCCCCTCATGCACGGGGCCGCCCAGACCGCCACGTTCATCGCCTGGCTGACGATGGCCGCCACCCTCGTCTACACCCCGGGCTTCGACCCGGCGGAGATCTGGCGGACGGCGGCCCGCGAGCGTGCCACCTATCTGCTGGTGACCGGCGACGCGATGGTGATCCCGCTGATCGACACGCTGGCGGAGAACAAGGACGCCTACGATCTGTCGTCGCTGGTGGTCCTGATGTCGACCGGGGCGATCCTCACCCCCGCGATCCGCGAACGCGCCGGACGGCTGCTGCCCGGGGTGATGGTCCTCGACCGGTTCGGCTCGACCGAGTCCGGTTCGACGGGCGGGCTGCCGTCCGCCGAGCCGGGACGGGGCCTCGTCTTCGTGCCCGACGCCGCGGGAGTCGCGGTCCTGGACGAGGACCTGAAACCCGTCCGGCCGGGGTCGGGGACGCTCGGGCAGGTCGCCCGGACGGGTTTCCTTCCCGTCGGCTACCACGGTGATCCCGAGAAGACCGCCCGGACCTTCCCGACCGTGGACGGAGTCCGCTGGCTCCTCACCGGAGACCTCGCGACCGTCGAGCAGGACGGCACCATCGTCGTCCACGGACGGGGTTCGCAGGTCATCAACACCGGCGGCGAGAAGGTCTTCCCCGAAGAGGTCGAGACCGTGCTCAAAACCCACCCCGGGGTCATGGACGCCGTGGTCACCGGGCTGCCGGACGACCGTTTCGGGCAGCGGGTCGTGGCGATCGTCCGCCGCTACGACCCCCGCCACGGTCCTGGCCATCTCGAACTCGACGGGCACTGCCGGGAGCTGCTGGCGGGCTACAAGGCGCCGCGCTCCTACGTGTTCGTCGAGGAGGTCCGCCGCTCGCCCGCGGGCAAGGCCGACTACAGGTGGGCGCAGCAGATCGCGGCCGGCGCCGGAACCGATCCCGACGCCGGCCGCTGACGGAGGCCGGGGCGCCTAGCCTCGGCGCACGGGCATCTCCTTGATGCCGTTCAGGAAGTTCGACCGCAGGCGGCGGATGCCGCCTGCGGGTTCGATGGTCGGCACGCGGTCCAGGAGCTGCTCGAACAGGATCCGCAGCTCCACCCGCGCGAGGTGGGCGCCGAGGCAGAAGTGGGGTCCGCCGCCGCCGAAACCCATATGCGGATTGGGGTCGCGGGCGATGTCGAAGACGAACGGGTCGTCGAAGATCCGCTCGTCGCGGTTGCCCGACGCGTAGAACACGACCACCTTGTCGCCGGTCTTGATCGAGGTGCCGCCGAGCTCGGTGTCGGCGACGGCGGTGCGCCGGAACATGTTGACCGGCGTCACCCAGCGGATGATCTCCTCGACGGCCGTCGGCAGCAGGCCGCGGTCCGCCACGAGCCGCCCCCATGCGTAGGGGTGCTCGAAGAAGGTCTGCATCCCGCCGGCCGCCGACGTCCGGGTGGTCTCGTTGCCCGCCACGAGCAGGAGCAAGACGAACAGGTTGAACTCGGCGTCGGTGAGCCTGTCGCCGTTGACGTCCGGCTGCAGGAGCTGGCCGATGAGGGTGTCCTGCGGGTCGCGGTGCCACGCCTCGGCGAGCCCCTGCGCGTAGGCGTAGATCTCGGCCGCCGCGGCCTCCCCGTCGGCCTGGCTGGTCTGGAACTCGGGGTCGTCGAACCCCGTCATGAGGCTCGTCCAGTGGAAGATCTTGTCTTGGTCTTCGCGGGGCGCGCCGAGCAGTTCGCACATGACGGCGATGGGCAGCGGAGCGGCGATGTCCCGGACGAAGTCGGCGCGGCCCGAGTCGAGGAGCGCCAGCGCCGCCGTGATGAGCTCGTCGGCGATGGTGCGGATCCGGTCCTCCAGCGCGCTGATGGCCCGCACCGTGAAACCGCGGTTGACCAGGCCGCGCTTACGGGTGTGCTCAGGCGGGTCCTGGTTGAACATCATGAGCTGGTTCACCGCGACGTGCTCGTCCGTGCCCTCGTAGAACATGCACAGCCGCGGGTGGGAGGAGTAGATCTCGGGGTGCCGGGAGACCTCGGCGATGTGCTCGTGCCGCGTCACCGCCCAGAACCCCGGCCAGCCGGGCTCCTGCTCGCCCTGGTGCCAGTAGACCGGGGCGTTGGCCCGGAGCCAGGTGAGCTGTTCGTGCGGGATGCCGTGCTGGGCGAAGCGGTCCTGGTCGACGAGATCGATCTTCATGGGCGCCTTCCGGTGGGGGGAACGAGGGACTTGCGGGGCCGGATCGTGAACGGCATCGGCTCGGTCGGATTGTTGAGATGAACCCGCGTGTGGCGCTGGGGAAGCGGGTCGAGGAGCGTCATCTCGAAACGCTCGAACAGCCGCTGGATGACGTTGGTCACGAGCGCCCGGCTGAAGGCCTGCGCGACGCAGCCGAACGGGCCCTTGCCGTAGAAGTCACCGGGATGGCCCGCTTCGCCGTTGGAGTAGCGGTCGGGGTCGTACTGCTCCGGCCGGGGGAAGGCCTCCGGGTCCTTGGTGAGCTCGGGGACCAGGATCCCGACCATGTTCCCCGCGGGCACATGATGGGTCCGATCGCCGTCGTCGTAGTCGAAGGGCCTGCTGAGCCCCCGGACGAAGATCGTCAGCGGGTAGAGGCGGATCGTCTCGTACATGCAGTGGGTGATCAGGCCGTTGCGTTCCCTGGGCGTCGCGGCGGTCTCGACCCTCTCCCGGAGTTCCGGGCGCGAGAGGATGTCGGCGAGAGTCCACATCGCGTAGCTGCCCGAGTACATCACCGCGTTCCACAGCAGGTACATGAGCATCCAGGGCCGGTCGCGGACGGTGAGCCGATCGCTGGTGAGCTGGGCCAGGACGATCGCCTGGACGGCGGGTGAGGACGCCGCGAGCCTCGGCTCGAACGCCTTGCGCAGCAGCCGGTGCAGCCTGCGTGCCGAGTGGTACTCCTTCATGAGACGGGAGGCGGGGGTGTGGGAGAGCGCGACCCGCTTCAGATCGACGACGTCGACGATCTGATGGAAGATCGGGACGATCTGACGGCCGATGGCCGCCCAGACCTCGTCCCCGACGAGGTAGCGGATCGAGGCCTCATAGAGCGCGGGATGGACGTCGGAGGTGATGTCGGCGCTCCGCTCCCAGTCCTTCGTGTGGTCGTCCACGACGGCGGCGACCAGCGCGGTGAATCCGTTGGCCTTCATCTGGGCGGGCGACACCAGCTCGCCGGCCAGCGCACGGGTCGTCAGGACGAGGTCCTGCAGGTGCTCGGCGGACCGGTCGGAGCGCGGGAACCAGTACCCCAGAATATGGACGCTCCTGTCCTCGGTTCGACGCTCTCCTCCGCATCCAACGCCGGTCCGGAGGACCGGACCTCAGGGCAGTCCCTCGACCGCACCCCGAAGATGAACGGCCGCCGCGCGGAAGGCTCCGCGTTCATCCGCGCAGCGCCGGAAGGACGTCGGCGGCGACCTCCTCCAGGACCGACTCGTCGGCCTGGTAGATGCCGTCGGGGCGGGGCCAGTGGGTGATCACGCCGTCGAAGCCCAGCCGGGCGGCGCGGCCGGTCTGCTCGACGAACGCCTCCTTGCTGGACATCGACAGCAGGGGCGCGCCGTCCAGCGTCAGATACCGGGCGACGGAGCCGGGGTCGCGGCCGGTCTCCTCGAGGACGGCGTCGAACCTGGTCACGAGCTCGGCGACCGTCCGCCACCAGCCGTCCAGGCCCGCCGAGATCCCGCCGCTGATCTCACCGGCGATCGGTCCGGTGAGCCAGCCCTGGCCGTGGACGGCGGCGACGCGCATGGCGCGCGGGCCGTTCGCGGCGACCAGGAACGGCAGCCGCGGCCGGGTCAGGCAGCCGGGGGCGTTGCGGGCGTCGACGGCGGAGAAGAACTCGCCGTGGAAGGTGGTCTTCTCGTCGGTGAGCAGGGCGTCGGTCAGCTCGGTGAACTCGGCGAACCGCGCGGTCCTGCGGCCGGCGCCGGGGTCCGGCACGCCCAGAACCTGCCGGTCGTATCCGGCGCCGCCCGAGCCCAGGCCCAGCGTGAACCGGCCCTGCGAGATGTCGTCGAGCGCGAGGGCCTGGCGGGCGAGGGGCACCGGGTGCCGGAAGTTGGGCGTGGTCACCATCGTGCCGAGCCTGAGCGTTGACGTGACGGAGGCGGCAGCCGTCAGCGTGGCGAACGTGTCGAACCACGGCCCGTCGAGGAGCCCGCCGAGCGAGCAGCCGAGATGGTCGTAGGACCACGCCTCGTCGAAGCCGTACCGCTCGGCCCGCTGCCAGCGCGCGCGGGCCTCGGACCAGCGTAGTTCGGGAAGAATGACGATTCCGACCCGCATCTTGTTCACCTTTCACTCAGCCGAAGGGGCAGGGCCGCGGGCGCGAACGCCGCCGCCAGCGGGGGACGCCAGATCACGGTCCCGGCGGGCTCCGGCGGCAGGAATCTCCCGGTCAGGGCCTCCACCCCCACTTCCATGATCATTTTTCCGAGGATGCTGCCGGGGCAGAAGTACGCTCCCCCGCCGAAGGCGAGCGGCAGCCGGGGCCTGGCCCGTGCGACGTCGAAGACGTCGGGCCGCGCGAACACCCGGGGATCGCGGTTGGCCGTCCAGTTGCAGATCGCGACGACCTCCCCCGCGGTGAAGCGGCGGCCCTGGTAGTCCATTTCCTCCCGCACGAACCGGAGGGTGTGGGTGTGCGCCGCCCAGCGCAGGGACTCCTCGACCGCGCCCGGCACCCTGCCCGGGTCGGCGGCCAGCACCTCCCACTGAGCGGGATGCTCGGCCAGGACGGCCAGCGCGGCGCCGAGCTGGTGGGCCGACGCGTCATGACCGCCCATGATCAGCGAGATGAGGAGGCTGTCGCGCTGCCGGTCGGGCAGATCACCGCGAAGCGCCGCCGACATCACGTCGTCACCCGGGGTGCGGCGCCGTTCGCGCGCGGTCTCCTCCAGGTAGGCGAACAGACGGCTCATGCTCGTCTCGACCCGGCTCCTGTCCTCGCCGCTGAGCGCCAGCGCGAAGACGAGGCCGGCGTCGGCCGAGCCGCAGTGGCGCAGCCCCTCGGCGTCCAGACCGGTCAGGCGGCAGAACGTCAGCAGGGCCAGGGGGTCGGCGAACCGTCCGACGAGATCGCTTGGTTCACCGGACGGCAGCTCGGCGGCGAGCCGGCGGGCGGTCCGCGCGGCGAACTCCCGCACCGAACCGACCCGCTGCGGGGTGAGGAACGGGGCGAGCACGGAACGGAGCCTGGCGTGGTCGGCGCGTTCGGTTCCGGACATGTTGGTGCCGAGGTAGCGGTGGACGGGCCCGTCGGTGATGCCGTGCAACGCCAGATGGCCGTCGCCGCCGGGGCCGAGCCTGCCGTCGGCGAGCAGGTCGGCGGCCTCCTGGTAGCGGAGCACGAGCGTCCCCACCGCGGTGGAGGCGTACCAGTGGCGTTCCCTGGCTTCGGCGAGGGACGGGTCGGCGAAGGTGAACTCCGGCCGGAACAGGTCGATGAACGGGATCTCGGCGGTGGTCATGCGATCACCCGGCGGTCGATGCCGAACCCTCGCCGCAGGTAGTTCCGCAGGGCGCTCGGGTGATCGAGGTCCGTGGTGTACAGCCAGACCGACGTCGGCCGCCGCCCGTCCGGGCTCCGCCGCCAGGCGGCCCGCACCGCCAGGGTGAGGGCGTGGCCGCCCAGACCCCGGCCGATGTGTTCGGGCAGCAGGCCGAACACCGAGATCTCGGTGGCTCCGTCGGTGTGCCGCTCCAGCTCCACCGCCCCGGCCGGCAGCCCGTCCAGGGTGAGGACGTACTGGTCGCGGCGGGCCGAGCCCAGCCAGGCGTCCCACTGGTCGTCGTTCCAGAAGCACCGGGCCCAGCGGTGGGCGGCGCCGATCTCCCGATGGAGGGCGCGCACGACCCGGAGATCGGGTTCCTGCCGGAGGGCCAGGCCGGGGAACGGGCGGCCCGGCGTGAGCCGGGTGTGCTCGTCCATCCGCAGATAGGTGAGGACCCGCGTCATGCGCGCCCCCCCTCGCCGAGCACGGCGCGGGCGTGGCAGGGACGTCCGCCCGGCCAGTCACCGGCCAGGGCGTAGGCAGCGTCGAACACGCGGACCTGGTGCTGGAGGCTCCGTGTGTACAGCCCGAGCAGCCGCGCCCTGCCGTCGTCGTCGAGACCGGCCGCCGCGGTCTCGACGACGTCCGCGTGCCGGCGGCACATCTCACTGCGGGTGGCCCGCTGGTACATGTCGGCCCAGCGCCGGTAGGCGGGCGGCCCGGGGATCTCCACGTCGCGGAAGCGCGCGCCGATGACCTCGACGAACATCGCGCACGGGTAGAGCGCCGCCGCGATCTGCGGCAGATCGCCCTCGTAGCCCGTGCGGACCAGATGGTTGACGTACCCTTCCCGCGCCGGTGAGCAGGTCCACCGGTCGGCCTGCTGCGGCGCGTCGTAGCCGAGCGCGAGCAGGATCTGCCGCTTCTCCTCCAGTTCGGCGGTGGTGGACATGTCATCGAGGACATGGGCTGCCGCCCGCGCCCAGGGATGGCCCGCGGGGGCCTTGGCGACGCCGAGGGCGAGCGTCCGGTTGAACTCGGCGACATGTGCTCCGTCGTCGAGCTGGAAGAAGGCGAACCGGTCGGGGGTCAGGTCGCCTGACGCCAGGGCCTCGATCCACGGATGGGTGGTGTACTCCGTCCAGATCGCGGCGGTGGCCTTCCGGCATTCATCGAGAAACATGATCCTTCTCCCTTCTCTGGGCGGCCCGGGAGAGCCGGCGGGCGGCGAACGGGATCGCCTCGTCGCGGCTCCGGCCGAGCATGGTCTCGGTCAGTAGTTCGGCGGAGCCCGGTCCTGCGGTGAAGCCGAGGCCGCCGTGGCCGCAGCAGACGTGCAGGCCGGACGCGATCTCGTCGATCACCGGCAGGCCGTCGGCCGTGGCGGGGCGGACACCCGACCAACTCGCCTCGACGGTCGCCTCGGCGAGCGCGGGGACGAGCCGGATCCCGGCCCTGGCGATCCGCTGCGTGGTGTCGGCTTCCTCCGGCCACAAGGACGACGACCAGGACGCGCCCAGCGCGACCCGCCCGTCCTCGCGCTGATGGAGCAGCGCGGCGACGACGGCCGGTGTTCTCGCCTCGGTCCGGTCCGCGAGCGTGCCGAGGGTCAGGCCGGTCGCCGAGGCCAGCGCCGCTCCCGATCCGGCCCAGGCGATGATCCGCTTCAGGAGCGGAGGCAGGGGCGTCGTCAGCAGGACGTGCCCGCGCACGCCGAACAGCGGCAGGTCGCCGCCGACGTCGCGGACGAGCGCGGTCGTGTGGAGCCCCGCGGCGAGGACCACCCGCGGGAACGTGCGGTCCCGGCCGTCCGTGGTGAGCACCCGCCAGCCGC
>NZ_BAAGZI010000117.1:0-15108 GCF_054778695.1 Actinocorallia lasiicapitis | reverse complement strand
GGCGCTGGCGCAGCTCACCGGCCCCGTCGCCCGGCTCAACTGGCAGGCGATGGCGGCGTGCGAGTCGCACGGCGACCCCACGGCCGTCAACGAGGCCGGCTACTACGGCCTCTACCAGTTCTCCCGGTCGGCGTGGCGCGCCGTCGGCGGGACGGGCCTGCCGCACCGCGCGTCGGTGGCCGAGCAGACACTCCGCGCCCAGCTCCTGTACCGCAAGGTCGGCGGCCGCTGGCAGAGCCAGTGGCCCACCTGCGGCCGCCACCTGTTCGCCCCCTGAACAGGGCCGTCTTCCCTGCGCGACCGGGACGGCCGCCGTCGCATGGGAGGATGGAACGGTGGGGGACAGTGAGGCGGCGCTGCTCGGGGCGGCCGACATCAGGGAGATCGCGGCGGCGCTCGGCGTCCGGCCGACCAAGCAGCTCGGGCAGAACTTCGTGGTCGACGCCAACACGGTCCGGCGGATCGTGCGGTCGGCCGAGCTGGAGCCGTCCGACGTGGCGATCGAGGTCGGTCCCGGGCTCGGCTCGCTGACCCTGGCGCTGCTGCCCGCCGTGTCCCGGCTGATCGCCGTGGAGCTCGACCCGGTGCTGGCGGGGGCGCTGCCCGCGACCGTCGCGGCGCGCGCGCCGGAGCTCGTCGACCGGTTCGAGGTGATCCACGACGACGCGATGCGCGTCAAGGAGATCCCGGGGCCGCCGCCCACCGCGCTGGTCGCGAACCTGCCCTACAACGTCGCGGTGCCCGTGGTCCTGCATCTGCTGGAGCTGCTGCCTTCGCTCCGCAAGGGCCTGGTCATGGTGCAGGCCGAGGTCGGTGACCGGCTCGCCGCCGGGCCCGGCAGCAAGATCTACGGGGTGCCGTCGGTGAAGATGGCCTGGTACGCCTCCGCCCGGCGGGCCGGGAGCGTCGGACGGTTCGTGTTCTGGCCGGCCCCGAACGTCGACTCGGCGCTCGTCGCGTTCACCCGGCGCGAACCGCCCCGCACCACCGCGTCCCGTGAAGAGGTGTTCGCGGTGATCGACGCGGCGTTCGCCCAGCGCCGCAAGACCCTGCGCGCGGCGCTCGCCGGCTGGGCCGGTTCGGCGGCCGCCGCCGAGTCCGCGCTGCGGGCCGCCGACGTCGACCCGACCGCGCGCGGAGAAATGCTGGACGTGCAGGCTTTCGCCCGGATCGCCGAACACCGGCCTGTCTGATCGGAATCGGAGCGCTGTGAACACTGTGACCGTGCGGGTCCCCGCCAAGGTGAACCTCCAGCTCGGCGTCGGCCCGCTGCGGGACGACGGGTATCACGACCTCGTCAACGTGTTCCACGCCGTCTCCCTGTTCGACGAGGTGACGGTCGAGCCCGCGGCGGAGCTGACGGTGGCCGTCGAAGGCGCGTCGATCACGGGGGTGCCGACCACGCCCGACAACCTCGCGGGCCGTGCGGCGGCGCTGCTGGCCGCGCATCTCGGCGTCGAACCCACCGTCAAGATCACCATCCGGAAGGAGATCCCGGTGGCGGGCGGGATGGCCGGCGGCAGCGCCGACGCCGCCGCCGCGCTGCTGGCCTGCGCCACCCTCTGGGAAGCGGGAACCTCCCGGGAAACGCTGCTGGAGCTGGGCGGGGTGCTCGGCAGCGATGTGCCGTTCGCGCTGCTCGGCGGCACGGCCGTCGGGGTCGGGCGGGGCGAGAAACTCACCCCGCTGCCCACCTCGGGGGAGTTCCACTGGGTGTTCGCGCTCGCCGACGGCGGTCTGTCGACCCCGGCCGTCTACGCCGAATGCGACAAGATCCGGGCCGCGCACTCCGCGCAGGTCGGCTGGCCGCACGAGTCGCCCGAACTGCTCGCCGCCCTCGCCTCCGGCGACGCCCCCGCACTCGGCGCGGCCCTGTCGAACGATCTGCAGCCCGCCGCCCTCACCCTCCGACCCTCCCTCCAGCGCACCCTTTCCGCGGGCCGCGACTTCGGCGCCCTGGGCGCCCTGGTCTCCGGTTCCGGACCCACCTGCGCCTTCCTGGCCGCCGACGCCGACCACGCCCTCGACCTCGCGGTCGCCCTCGGCGGCATGGACGTGGCCCGCTCCGTCGTCCGCGCCTCCGGCCCCGTCCCCGGCGCGACCGTCCTGTGAGGGGTTCCGAACCGCTGATCCTGGCGCGGCGTCTCATCTCATGACACGAGCCTGAAGGGGGCTGAGATGGTCGAGATCGCGCTGATCATGATGATTCCGCTGTCGTTCCTGCTGGTGATCGTCACGATCGTCATGCTGACGGTGCGGTCCACCACCAGGCGGGTCACCGAGGCGATGCCCCGCTCTCCGCTCGACGCCTTCTTCGCCGAGGCCACCTACAACAACGGCGGCCACGCCCACCCCCGCCACGAGAACCGTGCCCGCTACGGTGCCCCGACCTCCACCTCGTCGTCGTCCTACGACCACTCGTCCTCGTTCGTCGACTACCCGTCCTCCTACGACGGCGGGCACTCCTCGCACAGCGGCTGGTCGTCCTCCGACAGCTCCTGCTCCTCCGACAGCGGCTCCTCCTCTTCCTCCAGCTCCGACAGCGGTTCCAGCTCCTCCTCAAGCTGCGACTGACCGCCCGCCCGAGCGGTCCTGGACGGTCGGAGGAGAACCCGCGGCAGCCGATGCCGGTAGAGTTTCCTACGCACGGTGACGGGGGAATCCATGGGATCAACGCCTGATGGACAGTGTTTCTGCGGGTAAGAGGGCGTTGTTGTGAATCTGATCAATCTTGAGAGCGTCTCCAAGGCGTACACGCCGTCGCCTCTGCTGGACGAGGTCTCGCTCGGGGTCGAGTCCGGGATGCGCATCGGGATCGTCGGGCGGAACGGCGGCGGCAAGTCGACGCTGATGGCGATCATGGCGCGGCGGACCGAGCCCGACAGCGGACGGGTCACCCACACCGGGGGGCTGCGGCTCGCCTACCTGGTGCAGCGCGACGAGTTCGGCGACACCGCGACCGTCCGGTCCGTGGTCCTCGGCGACAGGGCCGAGCACGAGTGGGCGGGCGACGCGCGGATCCGCGACATCCTCGACGGGCTGCTGCCGGGGCTCGACCTGGACGCGCCGCTCACCGGGATGTCGGGCGGCGAGAAGCGGCGGGTGGCGCTGGCCGCGCTCCTCACCCCCGAATCCGACGTGATCATGCTGGACGAGCCCACCAACCACCTCGACCTCGAAGCGATCACCTGGCTGGCGCGGCACCTGGCGTCCCGGAAAGAGGCGCTGGTCGTCGTCACCCACGACCGGTGGTTCCTGGACGAGGTCACCGACCGCACCTGGGAAGTGGTCGATGGCCGGGTCGAACGGTACGAGGGCGGCTACTCCGCCTACGTCCTGGCCAAGGCCGAACGGACCCGCATCGCCGACTCCACCGAGGCCAAGCGGCAGAACCTGATGCGCAAGGAGCTGGCGTGGCTGCGGCGCGGCCCGCAGGCCCGCAGCACCAAACCGAAGTTCCGGGTGGACGCCGCGCAGGCCCTGATCGCCGACGTCCCGCCGCTGCGCGACTCGGTCGAGCTGACCAGGTTCGCCACGGCCCGCCTCGGCAAGACCGTTTACGATCTTGAGAATGTCACCTACCACGCCGGGCCGAAGCCGATCTTCAACCAGGTGACGTGGCGGCTCGGCCCCGGCGACCGGATCGGGCTGGTCGGCGTCAACGGCTCCGGCAAGACCTCGCTGCTGCGGCTGCTGGCCGGGACGGCCGAACCCGAAACGGGAAAGGTCGTGCGCGGCAAGACCGTCCAGCTCGCCCACCTCTCGCAGGAACTGACCGAACTCGACCCGAACCGGCGCGTCCTGGAGTCGGTCGAGGAGATCGCCCGGCGGATCACCGTCGGCAAACGCGAGTGGACGGCGGGCCAGCTCCTGGAGCGGCTCGGGTTCCGCACCGACGACCAGTGGAAGCCCGTCGGCGACCTGTCCGGCGGCGAGCGGCGCCGGCTCCAGGTGCTGCGGCTGCTGATGGGCGAGCCGAACGTCATGCTGCTCGACGAGCCCACCAACGACCTCGACATCGAGACCCTGACCGAGCTGGAGGACATCCTCGACGGCTGGCCCGGCACCCTCATCGTGGTCAGCCACGACCGGTACTTCCTGGAGCGGGTCACCGACACCGTGCACGGTCTGCTCGGCGACGGCACGATCCGGATGCTGGTCGGCGGGGTCGAGGAGTATCTCGACCGGGTCGCGGCCGGTACCGCGGGCAAGCCGTCCACGCCCGCGGCCGCGGCGGCGAAACCGGCCGTCACGGCGACCAAGGCCGACTGGAAGACCCAGAAGGAACTCGACCGGCTCGAACGGCAGCTCGACAAGCTCACCAAGCGCGAAGCCAAGATCCACGAGGAGATGGCGGGGGCCGCGACCGACCACGCCAAGCTCCTCGACCTGGACGCGCAGCTCAAGGCCGTCCTGGACGAGAAGGACGAGATCGAGATGGCATGGCTGGAGCTGGCCGAGGGCTAATCCCGGTCGAAGGGGATCAGCAGGGTGCGGAGCAGGTCGGCGAGCTGTTTGCGGTCGGACTCGGCGAGCCCGGCCAGCAGTTCGCGCTCCCGGTCGATGAGGTCGCCGAACGCGGCGTCCACCCGGCGCAGGCCGTCGGCGGTGAGCCGCACCTGGACGCCGCGCTTGTCCTGCGGGTCGGGATGCCGCTCCACCAGGCCCGCGGCGGCCAGCCGGTCGATCCGGTTGGTCATGGTGCCCGAGGTGACGAGGGTCGCGCGCAGCAACTGGCCGGGGTTGAGCTGGTAGGGGGCTCCGGCGCGGCGCAGGGCCGTCAGCACGTCGAACTCCCAGGACTCCAGATCGTGGGCGGCGAAGACGGCGCGGCGGGCGCGGTCCAGGTGCCGGGACAGGCGGGACACCCGGCTCAGCACGTGAAGCGGCTCCACGTCGAGCTCGGGTCGTTCCGCGCGCCAGGCGCCGACCAGCCGGTCTACCTCGTCTTGCATCCCTGCACCCTACCCGTACCTGTCTTGATGTCGAGATTTGTGGTGGCCGTCTCTTGACGTCGAGAGAGTTCTGTTGCGACAATATGTCTTGATGTCAAGAGACACCTGGGATCCGGCGCAGTACGCCCTCTACTCCGACGAGCGGAGCAGGGCGTTCTTCGAGCTGACGGCCCGCATCCGGCACGACGCACCGGCCACGGTCGTCGACCTCGGCTGTGGCTCCGGTGAGCTCACCGCCACCCTCGCCGGCCGCTGGCCCGCCGCGAACGTGCTCGGCGTCGACAGCTCCACCAGCATGATCGAGAAGGCCCGCGCCCACGCCGCGCCGGGCCTCGACTTCGAAACCGGCGACCTGACCGCCTGGCGGCCCGCCGCACCGGTCGACGTCATCGTGTCCAACGCCGCGTTCCAATGGGTTCCCTCCCACGTCGAACTCCTGCCCCGCTGGGCGAAGTACCTCACCCCCGGCGGCGTCCTCGCCTTCCAGGTCCCCGGCAACTTCGCCGCACCCAGCCACGAACTGCTCCGCGCCACCTGCGCCGACCACGGCATCGCCGACGCCCTGCGCTGGCGGCCCGTCCTCGAACCGGCCGGCTACCAGGAGATCCTCACCGGGCTCGGCCTGCGCGTCGACGCCTGGGAGACCACCTACAGCCAGCTCCTGCACGGCCCCGACCCCGTCCTGGAATGGATGAAGGGCACCGCGCTCCGCCCCGTCCTCGCCGCACTCGACGACCCGGCCGACTTCCTCGCCGACTACGCCGCACGCCTGCGCGCGGCCTACCCACCGACCGCCCACGGCACCGTCTTCCCCTTCCGGAGGATCTTCGTCGTGGCGACCTAGACGAGGTGCCGCCCGCAGTGGGAGAACGCGGCGAAACGTTCCCCTGCGGTGCTGCCGACTCCCATAGCGGGCGGCACCTACCCCGACGGCCTACCGCGCCGTCACCCCTCCGGCCCCGCAACAAGGGCCGGCCCGACCGGACGCCGCCGACGGACGATCTCCGCCCGCGGCGCCCGGTCCTCCCCTTTTCCGGGCCCAGAGGAGAAGCGATGATCATCGGTTTCGACCATGTCCAGCTCGCCGCACCCGCCGGACGGGAGACCGACCTGCGCGCCTTCTACGGCGAACTCCTCGGCCTCACCGAACTCCCCAAACCACCCGCCCTGGCCGGACGCGGCGGCGCCTGGTTCCAGGGCCCCGGATTCCAGCTCCACCTCGGCGTCGAACCCGACTTCCGGCCCGCCCGCAAAGCCCATCCCGCACTGATCGTCAGCGATCTCGACGCCGTCGCGGAACGTCTGTCCGCCGCCGGGCACACGATCGAGCACGACGTCCCCGTGCCCGGCTTCACCCGGTTCTTCACCGCCGACCCGTTCGGCAACCGCCTCGAGTTCCTGCAGCCGCTGGAGCCGGGCGAAGAGTGACCGGAATACCCCGTGCCCAGAAAACGGAACCTCACTGACCTGGGCGGATCTCGTCACCGGTAGTCCGGAACGGTTCACTCTCCGGTCACTTACACTCTTACCGAACCGTAGGTTACGGTGGCGTAGGAATGACCGCCCTTAACGAGAGACGGACCTTTGTGACTGCAGCACCCCTCGCCGAGGCCCCCCGCCGACCGGCAGACGACTACTCCGAGCACCGCAACGGCACCAGCCACAAGATCCTTGTGGTCCTCTTCACCGGAGTGCCCTTCCTCGCGCTGCTCGCAGCCGTTCCGTTCGCCTGGGGCTGGGCTCTGGGCTGGTCGGACATCGTCATCGGCGCGATCTTCTACTTCCTGTCCGCCGGCGGCATCACCGTCGGCTACCACCGTTACTTCACCCACGGCTCCTTCAAGGCCAACCGGCCGCTCCGCATCGCCCTCGCGATCTGCGGCGGCCTCGCCATCGAAGGCCCCGTCCTGCACTGGGTCGCCGACCATCGCCGCCACCACAAGTTCTCCGACAAGGAAGGCGACCCGCACAGCCCCTGGCTGTACGGCGACAACGCCAAAGCGCTCTTCAAGGGCCTCCTGTGGTCGCACTACGGCTGGCTGTTCGCCGACAAAGCCACCAACATCGACAAATACGCCAAAGACCTTCAGGCCGACCCCGACATGCGACGCATCCACAAGTCGTTCGGCCTGATCGTCACCGCGACCTTCCTCGTGCCCGCGGCGCTCGGCGGCCTCGTCACCATGTCCTGGGCCGGATTCTTCACCGCGCTGTTCTGGGCCGGATTCGTCCGCGTCTCCCTCGTCCAGCACGTCACCTGGTCGATCAACTCGATCTGCCACACCTTCGGCAACACCCCCTTCGCCTCCCGCGACCAGGCCCGCAACGTCTGGTGGCTCGCCATCCCCTCCCTCGGCGAGTCCTGGCACAACCTCCACCACGCCGACCCCACCGCCGCCCGCCACGGCGTGCTCAAAGGCCAGATCGACATCAGCGCCCGCACCATCTGGATCTTCGAAAAGCTCGGCTGGGCCCGCGACGTCCGCTGGCCGACACAGGAACGCCTCGAAGCGAAACGGGCCTAAGGTTCAGACCTGATGAGTTCCGACAGACGACGGCGGATGTCCGGCAGCGAACGCAGAGAACAGCTGCTGGACATCGGCCGCACCCTCTTCGCCGACAAAGGGCTCGACGGCACCTCCGTCGAAGAGATCGCCGCGAAAGCAGGCGTCTCCAAACCCGTCGTCTACGAGCACTTCGCCGGCAAAGAGGGCCTGTACGCCGTCGTCGTCGACCGCGAAATGGACAAACTCCTCACCCTGGTCACCAACGCCCTCACCGTCGAAACCGACTACCACCGCAAACTCGAACTCGCCGCCCTCGCCCTCCTCGAATACATCGAGGAATCCACCGCCGGCTTCCGGATCCTCGTCCGCGACAGCCACGGCGGCACCGGACGCGGCAGCTTCGCCAGCCTCCTCTCCGAAATCGCCGGCCAGGTCGAACACCTCCTCGCCAAGGAATTCGACCACCACGACTACGACGACAGAACCGCCCCCATGTACGCCCAGATGCTCGTCGGCATGATCGCCCTCACCGGCCAATGGTGGCTCGACACCCGCAAACCCAAACGCGAAGAAGTCGCCGCCCACGTCGTCAACCTCGCCTGGAACGGCCTGTCCGCCCTCGAACCCCGGCCTTCCCTCGACCCCAGACGCCGCGCCAAAGAACGCGAACGCGCCGCCGTCCGCGCCGAGAAAGCCGCCGCACAGGCCGAGAAGGCCGCCGCCCGCGCCGAACGCGCCCTCGAAAAAGCACGCCGCCGCAACCCAGGCGGCCACGAGGAGATCCCCGCCCAGAACAACGGCGCCTCCTCCGCGAGCGGCCGCGGGACCGCCGACACCGTCGACGCCTGACCCACCCCACGCCCGCACCTGCGGCATCATGGGACGAGTGGCAGCCCAAAGACGACGCATGACCGGCAAAGAGCGCCGCGAACAACTCATCGAGATCAGCCGCACCCTCTTCGCCGAACGCGGCTTCGACGGCACCGCCGTCGAAGAGATCGCCGCGAAAGCGGGCGTCTCCAAACCCGTCGTCTACGAGCACTTCGGCGGCAAAGAGGGCCTGTACGCCGTCGTCGTCGACCGCGAAATGGCCAAGCTCCTCCAGCTCGTCACCGACGGGATGCCCCGCGGCACCCACTACCGGCAGATGCTGGAAGGCGCCGCCCTCGCCCTCCTGCAGTACATCGAGGAATCCACCGACGGCTTCCGCATCCTCGTCCGCGACAGCCACGCCGCCTCCGGCACCGGCACCTTCGCCAGCCTCATCAGCGACATCGCCACCCACGTCGAACACCTCCTCGTCGAGGCGTTCGACGACCACGACTTCGACGGCAAGAACGCCCCCATGTACGCCCAGATGCTCGTCGGCATGGTCGCCATGACCGGCCAATGGTGGCTCGACGTCCGCAAACCCCGCCGCGAAGAAGTCGCCGCCCACGTCGTCAACCTCGCCTGGAACGGCCTCTCCGCCCTAGAACCCCACCCCACCCTCACCACCCCACCCCCCTGACCGGCCTCCGACCAGCAACAACAACGCCCAGCGATCATCCGACCGCAAAATGTCAGACCCCCCTTCTACCTTCGTCCCATGTACACCGACGACCTCGCAGTCCAAGCCCGCACCCTCCGCCGCCAGGGCCTGTCCCGCGCCCAGATCCGCCAGGCCCTCGATCTCCCACCCGGCCGAACCACCGAAACCTTCCTCTGGGAAGCATTAAGAGACGTCCCACCCCCCGCCTGGACCGCCCGCCCCAACGCCAAAGACGACCTCCGCGACCAAGCCCGCGCCCTCCGCCTCGCCGGCCACTCCTACAACGAGATCGCCGCCCTCCTCGGCGTCTCCAAATCCTCCTGCTCCCTCTGGCTCCGCGACCTCCCCCACCCCATTTCCCCAGAAGAAGCCACCCGCCGCCGAGTCGAATCCCGCCGCAACAACCCGGCCACCGGCCAGCGCCGCGCCGCCAAGGAAGAACTCCGGCTGGCCACCAAGCTGGAGGCGATCGATGAGATCGGGGAGCTGACGGCGGACGACCGCCTCCTCGCGGGCGCGATCACCTACTGGTGCGAGGGAGCGAAGCCGGGACGACGGAGCGGACGGCATGTGGTCTTCACCAACTCAGATCCCGGCCTGTTCCAGCTCTTCCTCCGTTTCCTCGACGCGGTAAGCGTGGAGCGTTACCGGTTGCGGTTCTCCCTACAGATCCATGAGGACGCGGATATCCCAGCCGCGCTCTCCTACTGGCGTTACGTCACCGGAGCGGAGGCTGGCCAGTTCGGGAAGGTGACAGTGAAGCCCGCAGGGAAGACCAACCGCAAGAACGTCGGGGACTCCTACAAGGGCTGTCTCGGTGTGCGTGTCAGTCAGGGAGCTGAGCTCTTTGACGAGATCGAGTCGCTGGCCGGGAGGGCCTTCGGCGAGCCGGGCTCCTGCTCCCTCACCGACCGTCAGGTCAAGCTGCTCGGCGCGCTCATGTACTGGTGCGAAGGGGGGAAGGACAAGCCCTACCGGCGTAGCGAGCGGGTGACCTTCATCAACAGCGATCCCGAGGTGATCGTCTTCTTTCTGCGCTTCCTCCAGGTGGTCGGAATCGAGTCGAGCAGAATCCGTTTCAGGATCCATATTCACGAGAACGGTGATCTTCCGGCGGCCTCGGCCTACTGGTCGGCTCTCGCCGGGGCTGAGGAGAGCAGATTCCAGCCACCGACGATCAAGCGTCACCAGGCCAGAACGGTCTACTCGCCCGAGGAGCAACGCCTCTACCGGGGTTGCCTCTACGTCTACGTCACCAAGAGCGCGGAGCTCTACCGGCGGATCGAGGGCTGGGCCTTCGCCGCGATGCTCGGGCCCGAGCAGGCGGCCGCTCGTTGTGAGGAGGCGGCAGCGCGTGCGCTGGCAGAAGCTCAGGAAGGATGATCCATGGGTTGCGGTCTGGCCCGGATTCAGAAGCGACAAGGCTCTGACTCGACCGGTATCCTGGCTCCTGCAGTCGTCCCGACGCACAAACCGTGAGGTTGGTGGCGGGGTGACGCGGTCCGCCGTGGCGTAACTGGCAACGCAGCTGGCTTTGGTCCAGAAGATCTGTAGGTTCGAATCCTACCGGCGGAGCAGTATTTGTGGTAATTTTCCACACTCAGATCATGGGTGTGGGATGACGCGCCGCCTACGCGGCTGGGTTGGTGCGGGTGATCGTCCTGGTGGGCGGTATCCTTGGGAGATGTCGGGTGGGTTAACGGCCTGCCGCCCCATGGGTGACGGGTTGTACCCGGGTGCGGGGGCGGATGCCCGACTGTCCTCGTTTCGCGATCCGCAGGAGCCTCTGAGTGAGCCCGGCTGCAGTGATCGTCCTCGCCGCTGGCGAGGGCACTCGGATGAAATCGCGTACCTCGAAAGTCCTCCACGAACTCGCCGGGCGGTCGATGCTCGGGCATGTGCTGGTGGCCTCGGGTGCGCTGGAGCCCCAGCAGGTGCTGGTGGTCGTCGGGCACCGCCGGGAGCAGGTGATCGAGCACCTCGCGGAGGTCGCCCCGGACGCCGTGCCGGTCGTGCAGGAGACACAGAACGGAACGGGCCACGCGGTCCGGATCGCCCTGGACGGCGCCGGGGATCTCGACGGGGTGGTGGTGGTCGCCAACGGCGACATGCCACTGCTGCGCGCCGAGACCCTGCACGAGCTGGTCGCGACCCACAGCCGTGACGGCAACGCGGTGACGTTGCTCACGACGGACATCCCCGACCCGTCCGGTTATGGCCGGATTCTGCGTGACGCCGACGGTGCGGTGACGGCGATCGTCGAGCACAAGGACGCGACGGACGAGCAGCGGCTGATCCACGAGATGAACGTGGGCCTGTACGTGTTCGACGGGAAGCTCCTCGCCGCGGCGTTGGCGCGGCTGACGACCGCGAACGCGAGTGGTGAGGAGTATCTCACCGACGTGGTCGAGATCCTGCGCAACGATGGTCACCGTGCGGGCGCCTACAAGGCGCCGGACTGGGTGGAGACCCAGGGCGTCAACGATCGGGTGCAGCTCGCGCAGGCGCGCCGTCAGCTCAACGACCGGATTCTGGACGGTCTGATGCGGGCGGGTGTGACGGTGGTGGATCCGGCGACGACCTGGGTGGACGTGCAGGTGGCGGTGGAGCCGGACGTGGTCCTGCATCCGAACACGCAGCTGCACGGACACACGGTGGTGCAGGTGGGGGCCGAGGTGGGTCCCGACTGCACGATCACCAACACGTTGATCGGCGAGGACGCGCGGGTGACGCGTGCGGTGGCGGTCGATGCGGAGGTCGGTCCGGCGGCGTCGGTGGGTCCGTACGCGTATCTGCGTCCGGGTTCGCGGTTGGGCCGCGGGTCGAAGGTCGGGACTTATGTGGAGATGAAGAACTCGGTTCTCGGTGAGGGCTCGAAGGTTCCGCATCTGACGTATGTGGGCGACGGTGACATCGGGCAGGGGTCGAATATCGGCGCTGCCTGTGTGTTCGTGAACTATGACGGTGTGTCGAAGCACCGGACGACGGTCGGTGATCATGTGCGGATCGGCAGTGACAACATGCTGGTCGCGCCGGTTACCGTTGGTGATGGGGCCTATACGGCTGCCGGATCCGTGATTATCAAGGATGTGCCGCCGGGAGCCATGGCCGTGGCTCGTGGGCAGCAGCGCAACGTTGAGGGCTGGGTCGAGCGCAAGCGCGCCGGTACTGCCGCCGCGGAAGCGGCGAAACGGGCGCGTGGGATCGGAACCCAGGAGGGGGACAAATGAGTGGTATCAAGACGCAGAACGAGAAGAAGCTGATGCTCTTCTCTGGTCGTGCGTATCCGGAGTTGGCGAAGGAGGTGGCGTCGAACCTGGGTTGTGAGCTGGTGCCGACGGCTGCTTATGACTTCGCGAACGGTGAGACTTTTGTCCGGTTCCTGGAGTCGGTCCGGGGTTCTGACGCGTTCGTGATGCAGAGTCACACGGCGCCGATCAACCAGTGGATCATGGAGCAGTTGATTATGGTGGACGCGTTGAAGCGCGCGTCCGCCCGCCGGATCACCGTGGTGGCGCCGTTCTTCGGTTATGCGCGTCAGGACAAGAAGCACCGCGGTCGTGAGCCGATCACGGCGCGGCTGATGGCCGATCTGTTCAAGACGGCCGGCGCCGACCGGTTGATCACGGTGGACCTGCACACGGCGCAGATCCAGGGGTTCTTCGACGGTCCTGTGGACCACCTGTTCGCGCTGGAGCTGCTGGCGGACCATGTGGCGTCGACTCTGGACACCTCGCAGGTGACGGTGGTGGCGCCGGATGCGGGCCGGGTGCGGGTCGCGGAGCGGTGGACGGACCGGCTGGGCTGCCCGCTGGCGATCATTCACAAGCGTCGCGATCCGATGGTCGCGAACGAGGTGAAGGTGTTCGAGGTCGTCGGTCAGGTCGAGGGCCGTACTTGTGTGATCGTCGACGACATGATCGACACGGGTGGCACGATCGTGAAGGCGGCGGAGGCGCTGTTCGAGCAGGGCGCTGCCCGGGTGGTGGTGACGGCGACGCACGGTGTGCTGTCGGGCCCCGCGGTGGACCGTCTGAAGAACTCGCGGATCTCGGAGGTGGTGTTGACGAACACGCTGCCGATTCCGGCGGAGAAGCAGTTCGACAAGCTGACGGTTCTGTCGATCGCGCCGCTGCTGGCGCGGGCGATCGACGAGGTGTTCCACGATGGTTCGGTGACGTCTCTGTTCGACGGCGAGTCATAACGGACGTACGCTGGAGGGGTCGGACGGGTTCCGTCCGGCCCTTCGGTGCTTCTTCATTGGAGCCCTTGGCACTTTCCGGGTCTCAGCATCGGCTAGACTTCTGGGACCCGTGTGCGCCTCATGCTGTGCGCTGTGCTCAAAAGCCTGCGCCGCGGAGTAGCGCCCGAAGACGGCCCGGACCGGGTCGAATCGAAAGCATTATCGCACTAACGCACAAACGCGCCATCAACGAGGAGTTTTCGCCGTGTCCGAGGTACGCATCGCCGCCGAGCCGCGCTCCGAGTTCGGTAAGGGTGCCGCTCGGCGCACCCGCCGGGCGGGCAAGGTGCCGGGTGTCCTCTACGGGCACGGCATCGACCCCCAGCACATCTCGCTTCCGGGCCATGAGCTGATGCTCGCCCTGAAGACCCCGAACGTCCTGCTGCGCGTCACCGGCCTTTCCGGTGGCGAGGAGCTGGCGCTGCCGAAGGACGTGCAGCGTGACCCGCTGAAGGGTTTCCTGGAGCACGTCGACCTGCTGCTGGTGAAGAGCGGCGAGACGGTGACCGTGGACGTCGCGGTCGTCGTGATCGGCGAGGTCAAGGGCGGCCAGCTCGCGCACGAGCTGACCACCGTGTCGGTAGAGGCCGAGGCCACCCACATCCCGACGGAGATCGTGGTGGACATCGCCGCGATGTCCGAGGGTGACGTGCTGCACGCTCGTGACCTGCTGTTCCCGCGCGGTGTGAAGCTGGCCGGCTCGGAGGACGCGCTGGTGCTGCAGATCACGAGCCTCGCGGGTGCGGTGCTCGACGAAGAGGTCGCGGCTGTCGCGGTTCTCGATGAGGCTCCCGCCGCGGAGTAACACATTCGTGATGAAAGACCCGGTCGCTGACGTCGTTCAGCGGCTGGGTCTTTCTCGTTGGAGGAGGGGAGCGGTGAGCGAAGACCTGTGGCTGGTGGCCGGGTTGGGCAATCCGGGTCCTGGCTATGCCGGGACCAGGCACAACGCCGGGTTCATGGTCGTCGATCTGCTGGCGGAGCGGATGGGCGGGAGGTTCAAGGCGCACAGGTCGCGGTGTGACGTGGTGGAGGGCCGGCTCGGCGGGGTGCGGGTGGTGCTGGCGAAGCCGCGGTCTTACATGAACGAGTCGGGCGGGCCGGTGAAGGCGCTGAAGGACTTCTACAAGGTGCCGGCCGAGCGTCTGGTCGTCGTCCACGACGAGCTGGACATCGATTTCGGGGCGATCCGGCTGAAGCGGGGCGGTGGTGACAATGGTCACAACGGTCTTCGGTCGATCACGAAGTCGCTGGGCGACAAGGAGTATCTGCGGTTGCGGTTCGGGGTGGGCCGTCCGCCGGGCCGGATGGACGCGGCCTCGTTCGTTCTCAAGGATTTCTCAGCGTCGGAGAAGAAAGAGCTGGCGTTCTTCGTGGATCGTGGTGCCGACGCCGTGGAGTCGGTCGTCGCTCGGGGGCTGGAAGCCACCCAGAACGTCTTCCATGCTCTGTGAATGGCTCATACTGAGTTCTCGGACCCAAACGATAGGGAACTAGGAAATTGCGGGAAGACGATCACGCGTTGGCGGCTCGGCTCGCGACCGAGGCCGGTGAGCTGCTGCTCGCGCTCCGTGCCGAACACGGCTTCGCCGACGCGAAGGCCCTGAAGGACGCGGGCGATCTCGCCTCGCACGAGTTCCTGATGGCGGCGCTCGCCGCGGCCCGTCCCGGCGACGCCGTCCTCAGCGAGGAGGGCAAGGACGACAAGGCCCGGCTGACCGCCGACCGCGTCTGGATCGTCGACCCGCTCGACGGCACCCGCGAGTTCTCCGAGGAGGGCCGCTCCGACTGGGCCGTCCATGTGGCGCTCTGGCAGGACGGCGCGCTCGCCGCCGGGGCCGTCGCGCTGCTCGCCGAGGGCCGCACCGTGAT
>NZ_BAAGZI010000116.1:0-15208 GCF_054778695.1 Actinocorallia lasiicapitis | reverse complement strand
GCCCGCCGGCCGCGCGCGCTCGCCTCGGCGTGGTAGACGACCGCGTCGGAGACGGCCAGCACCCGGTGGCCCGCGGCGTGGCAGCGCCAGCCGAGGTCGATGTCGTCGCGGAACAGGCCGAACCGGGGGTCGAGGCCGCCGAGCTGGGTCCAGACGTCGCGGCGGATCAGCATCCCGGCGGAGCTGACGGCGAGGACGTCGTTGACGCCGTCGTGCTGGCCCTGGTCGAACTCGTCGCGGTCCACGCCGGTCTCGCGGCGGCCCTGGCCGTCGATCGAGACGCCGATCTCCAGGAGCAGCCTGCGGTCGTCCCAGTCGCGGAGTTTCGGTCCGGCGATCGCGACGCTCGGGTCGGCGGCGACCTGCCGGAGCAGCAGTTCCAGGGCGCGCGGCGACGGCGCGGAGTCGTCGTGGATCAGCCAGATCCATTCGACGGGTTCGGCGACGTTGACGGGGATCCGGGCGGCGGGGTGCTTCAGCCCGGCCGCGACGGCCTCGGCGTAGGGGGTGTCGGCGGGCAGCCGGAGCACGTTGCCCTGGCCGAGGACCTCGTTGAGGACAGCGGGCCCGCGGTCGGTGCTGCCGGTGTCGACGGCGACGAGCCGCTGCACCGGACGGGTCTGGGTGAGCAGGGCCTTCAGGGTGTCGGGCAGCCAGCGCGCCCCGTCGTGTGCGACGAGGACGGCGGTGACGACATGCCGTTCGAGGAGGGGGGCCACGGCTCAACTCGCAAGCTGGGGAAAAGGGGAAAGCCTCGCGGGGGTGGCCCCCGCGAGGCTGACACTCTACTGTGGCCGCTCCCCTTAGACAGCGGCGCGCTTGAGCTTGCGCCGCTCCCGTTCGGAAAGACCGCCCCAAATCCCGAACCGCTCGTCGTGCTGGAGCGCGTACTCCAGGCACTCTGTTCGAACGTCGCACGACCGGCACACCTTCTTGGCTTCACGCGTCGAGCCGCCCTTTTCCGGAAAGAAGGCTTCCGGATCGGTCTGAGCGCACAACGCGCGCTCCTGCCAGCCCAACTCTTCGCCATCGTCCGTGCCGTGCGCGAGCGGGATCACGACCTCGCCCATGCGCACCTCCCAACCGCCCCCGTGGAGCCCCCTGACTACACAGTAGAAATTACACGGGTGTAATCCCCTGCGCGTCAAGCGGAACGAGCTTGCTATGGGGCGAACACTAGGCAATGTGGTGAAAGTGGCCGCCAGGAAGCTGGGATTATTGCGGTCCTTGATCCCCGCGATACCAGTTTTGGTCGCCTTGCTGAGGCTGCGCGGGATTCTCATCGCCGTACTGGCGGGTCCAGGAGCCCTGATCCTGCGGCGGCTGCTGGCCATACTGGCCCGGCTGCTGCGGCTGACCGTAGGGCTGCTGCGGCTGCTGCTGCGGCTGGCCGTACTGGCCGGGAGGCTGCTGGCCGTACCCCGGCTGCGGCTGCGACGGGGACGGCTGGCTCCAGCCCTGCTGCTGCGGCTGCTGGGCGTACGGGTCGCCGCCGCCGAAGCCGGGCTGCGGCTGCGACGGGGAAACCTGCTGGTAGGGGTCGTTGTACTGACCCGGCTGGCCCGGCTGCTGCCCGTACGGGGCGGGCGGCTGCTGGCCGTAGACCTGGCTGCCGAGGCCACCGGGCATCTGCGCCGGACGAGGCGGCTGGAGCGCCTGGAAGTTCAGGAAGACGTAGTAGCCCGCCACCCCGGTGATCGCGAGCTTCGCGGCGCCCGTCAGAAAACCGACGATCTTCAGATTGCCGACGCCCGTGTCGTAGTACGACGAGCCGGCGGAGGCCACCAGTCCGGCGAGCAGCGACACCACGCCGAACAGCAGGCCCGCGGCCAGGACGGCCAGCGCACCGATCACGATCAGCCGCGATTGCGGGGTTTTGTCACCGAACTGCGTGACGAAAAGCACGGCGAGAACGGCCGTGACAGTGACTGTCAGACTGGTGAAGTGGCCATAACCGACCGACTCCTCCAGCGCGTTGAAGGTGAAACCACCGATCCCGAACAGGGCGACGAGACCGGCGAGAATGTTCAGGGCGGCAGCCCCGAGCAGGGCGAATGCGGCAGGTTCGCGTAGCTTCTGCAACGCTTCCTTGGACACGGGAGACTCCTGGCGGGGATCACGGGGCAAGCCATCTTTGGCCAAAGCTTGGCACAGTCCGAGCCCGGACGTCAGGTCTGCGATCATCCCGGGGACCGGCCATCGGACCGGAGATGGAACACTTGGACCGTGAGAATCGTGGTTCTGGCGGGCGGTATCGGCGGGGCGCGCTTCCTGCGCGGGCTCAAGGCGGCGGTCCCGGAGGCGGCCATTACGGTCGTCGGAAACACCGGCGACGACATCTATCTGTTCGGTCTGAAGGTCTGTCCCGATCTGGACACCGTGATGTACACCCTCGGTGAGGGCATCAACGAGGAACAGGGCTGGGGACGTCGCGACGAATCCTTCACGGTGAAGGAGGAGCTCGGCGCGTACGGGATGGAACCGCAGTGGTTCGGGCTCGGCGACCGCGACTTCGCCACCCACATCGTCCGCACCCAGATGCTCGACGCGGGCTACCCGCTCTCCCAGGTCACGGCCGCGCTGTGCGACCGGTGGCAGCCGGGCGTCACGCTGCTCCCGATGACGGACGACCGCGTCGAGACCCACGTGGTCCTCACCGACGAGCAGGGGCGGCGCGCCGTCCACTTCCAGGAGTGGTGGGTGCGGCTGCGGGCGTCGATCCCGGCCGAGGCGATCACGCCGGTCGGGGCCGAGGAGTCCCAGCCGGCGCCGGGCGTGCTGAAGGCGATCGAAGAGGCCGATTTCGTGCTGCTGCCGCCGTCGAACCCGGTGGTGAGCGTCGGGACGATCCTGTCGGTGCCGGGGATCAGGGAGGCCGTCGCCGCCAAGACCGTGGTCGGGATCTCGCCGATCATCGGGGGCGCGCCGGTGCGGGGCATGGCCGACGCCTGCCTGACCGCGATCGGGGTCGAGACTTCGGCGGCGGCCGTCGCGGCGTTCTACGGGCCCGCGCTGCTCGACGGATGGCTGGTCGCCGAAGAGGACGGGCCGCACTTCGCCGCGCCGGGCCTGGAGGAGATCGTGGTCCGGTCGCGGCCGCTGCTCATGGACTCGCCCGAGAACACGAAGGCGCTGGCCCAGGCGGCCGTCGACCTGGCCGTCGAGCTGAGCCGATGAGCGTCGAGATCCTGGCGGTGCCGGGGCTTCCCGAGGTCGCGCCGGGCGACGATCTGGCCGCGCTGATCACCGGGACGGGCGTCGAGCTGCGCGACGGGGACATCCTCGTCGTCACCTCGAAGATCGTCAGCAAGGCGGAGGGGCGGCTGATGGAGGCCGCCGACCGCGAGAAGGCGATCGACGCGGAGGCCGTCCGGGTGGTGGCCCGCAAGGGGCCGATGCGGATCGTCGAGACCCACCACGGGCTGGTCATGGCGGCGGCCGGGGTCGACGCGTCCAACACCGCGCCCGGCACGGTCCTGCTGCTGCCCGAGGACCCCGAGGCGAGCGCCGCCCGGCTCCGCGCCGCGCTCCCCGCCAGGGTCGGCGTGATCATCTCCGACACGTTCGGACGGCCGTGGCGCAACGGGCTCACCGACGTCGCGATCGGCTGCGCGGGCGTCGCGCCGCTCGACGACTTCCGCGGCCGCACCGACCCGCACGGCAACCTCCTGGAGGCGACAGTCACGGCGCTGGCCGACGAGCTCGCCTCGGCCGCCGAACTGGTCAAGGGCAAGCTGGACGGGGTGCCGGTCGCGATCGTCCGGGGGCTGCCCCAGCTCGTCCTCGACTCGGACGGGCCCGGCGCGAAGGCCCTGATCCGGCCCGCCGGTGAAGATCTCTTCCGGTTCGGCTCCGCGGACGTCCTGTACGCGCGGCGCACGATCCGCGAGTTCACCGACGCCCCGGTCGACCCTGCGGCCGTCCGCCGCGCCGTCACCGCCGCGATCACCGCTCCGGCGCCGCACCACACCACTCCGTGGCGGTTCGTCCTGCTCGAATCGCCCGAATCGCGGCTCCGTCTGCTGGACGCGATGCGCGACGCGTGGCGCGCCGACCTGGAACGCGACGGCTTCACCGAGGAGTCGATCACCAAGCGGCTGCGCCGGGGCGACGTCCTGCGCCGCGCCCCCTACCTGGTCATCCCCTGCCTGACCACGACCGGCGGCGCCCACACCTACCCCGACGACCGCCGAGCCGCCGCCGAACGCGAGATGTTCGTCGTCTCGGCGGGCGCCGCCGTCCAAAATCTCCTCGTAGCCCTGGCCGTCGAGGGCCTCGGCTCCTGCTGGGTCTCCAGCACCATGTTCTGCCGCGACACCGTCCGCGAAGCCCTCACCCTCCCCCCCGACTGGGACCCCATGGGCACCATCGGCCTCGGCCACCCCGCCACCCCCCCACTCGACCGCGCCCCCCGCACCCCGGAGCAGTTCATCACCGTCCGCTGACCTCAGCACGGTCCAGCGCGGGTGCCAGCAGGGCGAAGACCGTCTCGGCCTCGGCGGCTAAGTGCACGGCGATCGCGTCGTCGCCCAGGCTCGTCGCCTTCGGCGGCGAGTGCGACGTCACCTGCGCTCCCGCATCCGGCAGCGGGGCGCGCCCGCTACCTGGAGTCCCCGGTGGCTTGTGCGCCGAGCACAAAGAACTGCCCGATGCCGTCTGTGGCTCGGGCGGCGGTGATGCGTTCGGGGGTGGGGGTGCCGTAGGTGGTGGTGCGCTGGCGGGAGGGGCGGCCGGCGCGGGTCGCGATCGCCTCGAGGGAGGAGATGGCTTTGAAGGAGCCGTTGGCGGAGCCGGCCATGCGGGAGATCGTCTCTTCCATCAGGGTGCCGCCGAGGTCGTTGACGCCGCCCTGGAGGAGTTCGGTGCACAGGTCGTCGGAGAGCTTCACCCAGCTCGTCTGGATGTTGGAGATCGAGCCGTGGAGCAGGATGCGGGACAGGGCGTGGACGGCGCGGTTCTCGCGGATCGTCGGCCCGGGACGCGACAGTCCGGCCAGGTAGATCGGGCTGTTGTGGTGCACGAACGGCAGCAGGACGAACTCCGTGAAACCGCCCGTCTCGGACTGGATCTCGCGGAGGAGTTTCAGGTGCGCCACCCAGTGGGCGTGGGTGTCGACATGGCCGTACATCATCGTGGACGTCGTCGGCAGCCCGATCGAGTGGGCCGTCTTGACCACCTCGATCCAGGACGAAGTGGGCAGTTTGCCCTTGGTGAGCACCCAGCGGACGTCGTCGTCGAGGATCTCGGCGGCCGTGCCCGGCAGCGAGTCGACGCCCGCCTCCCGCGCGGCGATCAGCCAGTCCCGGATCGACAGATCGCTCCGGGACGCGCCGTTGACGACCTCCATCGGGCTGTAGCTGTGCAGATGGATCTGCGGCGCGCGTGACTTCACCTCGCGCGCCAGATCGAAGTAGGCGGTGCCCGGCAGGTCGGGGTGGATGCCGCCCTGCATGCAGATCTCGGTGGCGCCCGCCGCCCACGCCTGGTCGACGCGGTCGCCGACCTGCGCGAGAGACAGCGAGTAGGCGTCGGCGTCGGTGCGGCGCTGGGCGAACGCGCAGAACCGGCAGCCGGTGTAGCAGACGTTGGTGAAGTTGATGTTCCTGGTGACGACGTAGGTGACGTCGTCACCGACGGCCTCGCGGCGCAGGTCGTCGGCGAGGCGGGCGAGGGCGTCCAGTTCGGGGCCTTCGGCCTGGAGCAGGGCGAGGGCGTGCTCGTCGGACAGGCCGCCGGGGTTCTTCTCGGCGGCCGCCAGGGCCGCCTTGACGTCGGCGTCGAACCGTTCGGGGGTGTGGACCCTGTCCTTGAGAGCGTTCCAGTCGCCGTAGACCTCGTCGAAGTCGTCGCGCCGGTCGCCGGTCCGTCCGGTGGTGTCGATCTCGACGTGCAGGTCGGTGCGGCCGGTCGCGGCGAACCCGCCGTCGGGTTCCTGCCAGGGACGTCCCTGCACGACGGCGTCCTCGCGGGCGAGGCCGTCGGGGCCCGCCAGGGCGTGGACGTGCGCGAGGAGCCTCGGGTCGAGCCAGGGCTCGCCCTTCTTCACGTACTCGGGGTAGATCGTCAGCCGTTCCCGCAGGGTGAATCCGGCGGCGGCGGTGCGCTCGGCCAGCTCGTCGATCTGCGGCCAGGGCCGTTCGGGGTTCACATGGTCGGGCGTCAGCGGGGAGACTCCGCCCCAGTCGTCGATCCCGGCCCTGATCATCAGGGCGTACTCGGAGTCGACGAGGTTGGGCGGGGCCTGGATTCTGGCCTTCGGGCCGAGCAGGATCCGGGCGACGGCGATGGTGGCGGCCAGCTCGGAGAGTTCGGCGTCGGGCGTGGCCATCATCGCAGTGTCGGGTTTGGCCCGGAAGTTCTGGATGATCACTTCCTGGATCGCGCCGTACTCGCGCAGGGTCCGGCGGATCGCGAACAGCGACTCGGCGCGCTCCTCGATCGTCTCGCCGATCCCGATGAGGATCCCGGTGGTGAACGGGACGTTGCAGCGTCCGGCGTCCTCCAGCACCCGGAGCCGGACCGCCGGCTCCTTGTCGGGCGAGCCGTAGTGCGGGCCGCCCTTCTCGCTCCAGAGCCTGGTCGCGGTGGTCTCGAGCATCATCCCCATGGACGGCGCGACGGGCTTGAGCCGCTGGAAGTCGCGCCAGCTCAGCACGCCGGGGTTGAGGTGGGGCAGCAGCCCGGTCTCCTCCAGCACCCGGACGGCCATCGCCCGGACGTAGGAGAGCGTGTCGTCGTAGCCGTGGGCGTCGAGCCATTCCTTGGCGGCGTCCCAGCGGTCCTCGGGGCGGTCGCCGAGGGTGAACAGGGCCTCTTTGCAGCCGAGGGCCGCGCCCTGCCGGGCGATGTCGAGGACCTCGTCGGGGCTGAGGAACGGGGCGGGAAGTTTGTGGGGTACTGTCGCGAAAGTGCAGTAGTGGCAGCGGTCCCGGCAGAGCCGGGTCAGCGGGATGAACACCTTGCGGCTGTAGGTGATCACTCCCGGCCTGCCCGCCGCCTCCAGCCCGGAGTCCCGGGTGCGGGAGGCGTAGCCGAGCAGCTCTTCGAGCTGAGGCCCGCGCGCGTGCAGGAGGATGGTGGCCTCGGCCTGGTCGAGGGTCTTGCCGTCCCGGGCGCGGGCGAGGGCCCGGCGCATTCCCGACTCGTTCACGCTCTCCATAGGGCGCACTCTATGCCAAGCGTCATATTGGGCGACAGGGGGAGGGCGCTCAGAACGACCGGTAGTCGCGTGTGCTCATCCGGGGGCCGCGGCGCGGCGGCTTCGCACCGTCCAGCATGATCAGGACGGCGGCGCGGTGCCGCTGGCCCGCGTAGGGCTCCAGCAGCCGGAGCATCCCGGCGTCGTCGGTCTTCCGGCCGGTCAGCGCGTAGCCCACGATGCCCGGCAGGTGGTAGTCGCCGATCGACAGGGCGTCGGGGTCGCCCAGGGCCCGCTGCCTGACCTCGGCGGTGGTCCACGGCCCGATCCCGGGCAGCAGCGGCAGCCGCTCGGGCGCCGACTCCAGCTCGTACCGCGACGCCCGGATGATCGTCTGCGCCCGGACGGCCTCGATCCCCGACTTGTGCCACTCCCAGGACGGGATCTTCGCCCACTCCGCCTGCGGCGGCGGCACCCGCATCTCGGGCGCGCCCGGCGCGGGCTCCCCGAAGGTCCGCAGCAGATATCCCCAGGCCCGGTACGCCTCGACGGCCGTCACCTTCTGCTCCAGGACGGCCGGGACCAGCGCCTCGAACACCCGCCTGGTCCGCCCGATCCGCAGCCCCGGCCGGTTCTTGAACGCCTCCGCCACCACGTCGTGGTGCGGGGTGAACTCCTCCGGGAGGTCGGCGGCGCCGAGCAGTTCGGGCAGGCCGTCCAGCAGCCACTGCGCGCCCGGCCCCCACGCCGTCCCGACGATCTCGGGGGCCCGTCCGGCGATCCGGAGCGTCCCGGGGCCGTCCGGGGTGTGGGACGTGCGCCACACCGCCCCGTCCGGAGCGATCCGGAACGCGGGATCCCGCGGCCCGCGCGCGTGCGGCGCCAGCGCCCCCTTAACGCTCAGCGGCCAGGGCGCCCGCCAGACCCGCTCGCTTCCCCCCGAAGCCATACCGCCCAGACTAAGCCGTCAGACGTCGCTGGACATGCGGACGGCCGTGGGCGGGAGTTCGATGCCCGGCCAGAGGCGCAGGCCGTCGCCGAGTTCGTTGCCGGGGCCGACGACCGCGCCGTCACCGAGGATCGCGCCGTCGAGCATCGCGCCGGAGGCGACCTTGGCGCCGCGGCCGAGCACGGAGTTGCGGATCCAGGCGCCCTTGGCGACGACGGCCTCATCGAAGATCACGCTGCCGGAGACCGTGGAGCCGGCCTCGACGACCGCACCCGCCCCGACGATCGTCCCGTCGGTGATCACGGCGCGCGGGGAGACGTGCGAGCCCTCCAGGGCCAGCGACGGTCCCGGCTCGCCGGGCAGCGCGGGCGACGCCAGCTCGCCGAGCACCAGGTCGCAGGAGCCGCGGACGAACGCCGCCGGGGTCCCCACGTCCAGCCAGTAGGCGGGGTCCACGAACCCCATGACGGTCTCGCCGGCGGCGATCAGGCCGGGGAAGGTCTCGCGTTCGACGGAGACGACCTCGCCGGGCGGGATCGTGTCGATGACGTCGCGGCGGAACACGTACGAGCCCGCGTTGATCCGGTTGGTGACCGGGTGGTTGGTCTTCTCCAGGAACGCGGTGACACGCCCGTTGCCGTCGGTCGGCACGCAGCCGAACCGCGACGGGTCGTCGACCTCGGTCAGGTGGAGGGTGACGGCCGCCTGCGCCTCCCTGTGCAGGGCGACCTGCGCGGGGATGGAGTGGCCGGTGAGGATGTCGCCGTTGAGGATGAGCACCGGGTCCTCGGGGGCGCTCTTCAGCGCCTCGGCGGCGTTGCGGATGGCGCCGCCGGTGCCGAGCGGCTGCTTCTCCACGACGTAGCAGAGTTCGACGCCGTAGGCCTCGGTGCCGAAGGCCGCCTCGAACATCTCCGCGCGGTAGGAGGTAGCGAACACGATCCGGGTGATCCCCGCCGCGCTGGCCATCGCCAGCTGATGCGCCAGGAACGGCACGCCGGCCGTGGGCAGCAGCGGCTTGGGGGTGGAGATCGTCAACGGCCTGAGCCGTGTTCCCCGCCCACCAACCAACAGAATCGCTTCCACGCCCCCGCCTTTCTGGAAATGTCGGGCTTGGTCATCGTTTTAATACGGAGAGCCTACCGACCGGATGCCGCGCTCAAGTCTCATCAGGTGAACACGCGGCTGCCCGGATCTCCCCCGACGGGAATGAAACGCGGTGCGGGATCCTTGTCCCCGACGAGCCAGCCCCGCACGTGCCGCCCGAGCACGTCGCTCCGCGCGAGAGGAACCCCCAGTGAGCGCACTGACGCCCGATGTGACCGACGCGACCTTCGACGCCGAGGTCCTGAAGTCCGAGACCCCCGTCCTGGTCGACTTCTGGGCCACCTGGTGCGGCCCCTGCCGGATGGTCGCCCCGGTCCTGGAGCAGATCGCGGCCGAGTACGAAGGCAAGCTCAAGATCGTCAAGGTGGACATCGACGTCAACCCGGAGATCGTCCGCAACTACGCGATCATGGGCGCGCCCACCCTGAACCTGTACGTCGGGGGCGAGGTCCAGAAGCAGATCGTCGGGGCCAAGCCCAAGCGCGTGATCCTCAAGGAGATCGAGGACTACCTTCCGGCCTGAAGCAGTTCGGCCAGGTAGCGACGCCACAGGGGTTCCGGGTCGGTCGGCGCCACCCGGAACCGCCCTGGATCGGCGTAGAACTCCTCGATGGCCGCGCGGAGCGAGCGGGGGTCGCCAGGGTCGGCGAGCAGGCCGTCCACGCCCGGCCTGATCAGGGCGGGGAACTCCCCCACCCGGGTCGCGATCACCGGGACGCCGTGCGCGAAGCCCAGCGCGACGTTCTGCGAGGCCGTCGCGGCCCGGTAGGGCAGCACCAGGGCGTCGGCCCGGTCGAACAGGCCCGCGATCTTCGCGGCGGGCACGTAGCCGGGCCGGAACTCCACGGCGCGTCCCCCGGCCAGGGATCTGGCGGCCGCCAGGCCGTTCCAGAACTCGCCCGCCACCGTCAGGGCGATCTCTGCGGGCAGGGCGCGCAGGAGCACGTCCAGGCCCTTGTAGGGGCGGACGGCGCCGAAGAACAGCAGCCTTCCCCGCACCCCCGGCACGCGGTCGCCGCCGACCGACGGCAGGTGCGGCGGCAGCTCCGCCACCCGGGCCGGACATCCCGCCAGCTCATCGGACAGGGCTGCCTGTGCCGCCGAGTGCGTCAGCACCCCGTCAGTCCGGCGCAGCAGCGCCCGCACCAGCGGCCGGTCGAACGGCCGTGCCTCGTGCGGCAGGACGTTGTGGCAGAGCGCCACCGGCGTGGTGCGGCCGCCGAGCCCGGCCAGAAGCGCCAGATACGCCGGGATCTGCACCGTTGACACCAGCACGCAGACGACCAGGTCGTGGCCGCGCATCCGCCGTCCGGCGCGCACCCAGCCGTCCGGCCGCCGCCACGACAGCGCGTGCCGGGTGACGGGGAACGGCTCGCCCTCCGGCACCGTGATCGTCTGGACGCCCGGGTAGAGCAGGGCCGGGTACTGCGCCCGCCACGACTCCACGACCACCTCATGGCCGTCCGCCGCCAGCCGGTGCGCCAGCTCCGCCGTGTGCCGCGCCACCCCGCCCTTCGCCGGGAAAACGGGCCCGACCAGCGCGATCCTCATGCGCCGCGCGACCGGACGATCAGATCGGCGAGCAGCGCCAGCGACGCCACCAGCAGCCCCGTCACCAGCACCAGCAGCGTGTTGTTCGACAGGTAGAACAGGTTGTGGACGAACTGGTCCACGACGCTCTTCACCACGCCGATCGCCAGCAGCCAGAGCGCCAGCGGCATCAGCACCTTCAGCGGGTTGAAGTACAGGACCATCCGGAGCACCTGCAGGATGTACCGGTAGACGTCCGAGCTCCACTTGAACTTCGACTTCCCGGACCGCTTGTAGTAGTCGACGGGCACGTACCGCACCTCGTGGTCGTCGCAGAGGAACGCCAGCGTGATCGTGGTGACGCAGGAGAACCCAGGCGGCAGCAGCCGCAGGTAGGGCAGGGCGACGTCGCGGCGGAACGCCCGCAGCCCGGAGTTCAGGTCGGGGATCTCGGCCCCCGACAGCCGTTCGGCGATCTTCCTGATCACCCATTTGGCGGGCACCCGCAGGAACTTGACGCGTCCGGCCTCGCCGCGCCGCGCCCCCACCACCTGGTCGACCGTCGGGTCGTCGTCCAGCACTCTGACCAGCTCGGGGATCAGTTCGTTGGGGTAGGTGAGGTCGGCGTCGGTCCAGACGACGATGTCGCCGCGCGCCGTCTGCGAGCCGATCCGCCGGACGGTGCCGACGCCGCCGTTCCGCGTCCTGGCGATCACCTGGAGGTGCGGGTGGGCGGGCTGGGCGTCGCGGAGCCGGGCCAGGGTGGCGTCGGAGGAGCGGTCGTCGAACGCCAGCAGCTCGTAGGTCATGCCGCTGTCGTCCAGGGCCTCGCAGATCCGCGCGACCTCCGCCACCACGTGGTCCTGCTCGTTGTAGCAGGGGAGGATCACCGACACGTGCACGGACTCGGAGCTCACGTGACCCAAGGTAGTCGTTGCTGCTCAGTTGCCCGTCTTATCCCTTCGCTTGGCACTCATATTACATTTCGGGCAAGATACGACATCTGCCTTATTGCGAGCGAGAAACGCGGGGACCCGGATGCACGGCTCGGTCGACACCGATTTCAGTTTTCTGGAGGGCTCTCCCACGGAGACCGTCGTCGACGCGCCCGTCACGACCGGGGGTCACCGCCGTCCCAAGCGCAAGCGGAAAGTCGCCAAGTGGACGGCGATCGGCGTCGCCGGAACCCTGCTCCTGGGCGGCGGCGCGGCCACCGCGCTCCTGATGTCCCTGGACCCCCGGCTGCCCGATCTGCCCGAGGTGACAGGCACCCGGCCGCCCAAACCCGCCAACAACGCCATGAACATCCTGATCATGGGCACGGACACCCGGGACGGCGCCAACGACAAGTACGGGCGACAGGGCGAGGGCGAACGCTCCGACACCACGATCCTGCTGCACCTGTCGGCAACCGGCGACAAGGCCGTCGCGCTCAGCTTCCCGCGCGACTCCATGGTCAAGATCCCCGACTGCGAGACCGGGGGGAAGACCGTGACCGGCCGCACCGACATGATCAATTCGGCCTTCGCCTATGGCGGCGCGGCCTGCACCGTGAAGACGATTGAAACTCTCACCCAGATCCGTATTGATCATTTTCTCAAGGTCGACTTCACCGGATTCAAGGGCATCGTCGACGCCCTCGGCGGTGTCGAGATCTGCGCGCCCGCACCGATCAACGACCGCGATTCCAAGCTGGTGATCGAAAGGGCCGGTCTCCAGACGATCAATGGCGAGCAGGCGCTCGGTTGGGTGCGGGTCCGGCACATCGGCGACGGCACCGACATCGGCCGGATCCAGCGCCAGCAGCAGTTCCTCGCCTCCGTCATGAAGAAGGCGACCAGCACCGGGGTCCTCGGCAACCCGGTCAAGCTGACCAAACTGATCCGTGCGACGTCCAGTTCGATGGCGGCGGACAGGGGCTTCGGGATGAAGACCATGCTGTCGCTCGGCGCGAAGCTCAAGGACGTGAACCTCGACAAGATCGAGTTCAAGACCGTCCCGTGGCGTTACGCGACCACCGAGGAGCGCCAGGCCAGCAAGCTGAACAACGGCCGCGTCTTCTGGACCGACGACGCCTACACGCTGTTCGACGCGATCCGGCTCGACAACAAGCTCCCCGCCCAGCCGAAGACCAGGCCCAAGCCCCCGGCCGGCTCCGCCACCACCTCGTCCGCCACCGCCTCGACCGCCGACGCCACGACCCCCGCGAAGCCGCTTCCCCCGGCCAGGATCAAGGTCAAGGTCTACAACGGCACCTCGACCAAGGGCCTGGCCGGACGGGCCGTCGCGACCCTGACGTCCCGCAAGTACACGGCGTCGCTCGGCTCGACCACGACCTACGGCGACGGCACCCTGGCCAAGACCGTGATCCGGTACGGGCCGGGCGGGAAGGCCGCGGCCGTCCAGTTCGCGGCGCTCGTGCCCGGCGCGAAGATCGGCCCCGACGCGAAGAGCGCGCCCGGCACCGTCCACCTCTATCTGGGCGCCGACTTCAAGGACTTCAGCACCGCCGGGCTCGCGCTGCCCGAGGTCGCCGGGCAGTTCAAGGCCAGCGACGACATCTGCAAGGTGCGATGATGAGGTAGGCCGTCATCCTCGTCCCCCGAAGAGAGCCGTTAGTGATCGTCGCCGTTGTCGCCACCCGGAACCGCCGCGAGCTGCTCGCCGAATGCCTGGCAGGGGTGTTCGACCAGGCGATGCAGCCGGATGCCGTCGTCGTGGTGGACAGCGCCTCCGACGACGGGACGGCCGACCTGGTCAGGTCCGATTTCCCGGACGTCACCCTGCTGGAGCTGCCCGTCGACCGGGGTTCGGCGGGCGCGTTCACGGCGGGCGTCCAGGCGGCGTTGAAGCTCGACGCCCAGCGGATCTGGCTGCTCGCCGACGCCGCGCTGCCGGAGTCCGACGCCCTGGCCGAGCTGGTGAAGGCCGCCGACGGCACCGCTCTGGTGACCAGCCGCATCGTCTGGACCGACGGCCGCGACCATCCGATGAACACGCCGCGCGTCAAGCCGTGGGCGACGACCGCCGAGCTGACTTTCGCGGCCCGGGTCGGGTGTCTGCCGATCCGCAGCGCTTCGTTCGTCAGTGTCCTGCTGGACGCGGCGACGGTCCGTGAGCGTGGCCTGCCCGTCGCCGACTACTTCCACAAGAACACCGATTTCGAGTTCACGACCAGGCTGCTGCGCGGCCACATCGGCTTGCTGTGCGGCGACAGTGTCGTCACCCACCAGACCGAGTTCTTCAGCGAGACCGACCCCGAGCCCGGCGAGACCTTCTTCTACGAGGTCCGCAACAAGATCTGGCAGTTCACCCGCTCCCCCGGCCTGGCCCCCCTGGAACGCCTCCTCTACGCGGGCGCCACCACCCGCCGCTGGCTCCGCATCTACCTCCGCTCCACCGACCGCGCCACTCTCCGCACCACCTTCACCCAAGGCACCCGAGCCGCCCTCCGCACCCGCCCCCGCCCCAACAAAGACCTCTTCCACTCCTAGATCCGGGAAGTCCTACGGCTGGAAGGGCAAGGACATCCAGAGGGAGGCGGTTAGGGGGAGGGTGGATTTGGGGCGGGTGTCGGGGGTGTGGGTGTCTTGGCGGGTGTGGAGGTCGAGGAGTTGGGTGGGGGCGCCGTAGGGGAGGACTTCGGCGGAGGTGGCGGCGAGGAGGACGGGGCGGCGGCCCAGGGACTGGACGCGTTGGGCGATGCGGGTGACGTCCGTGGGGGTGGCCGGGTCCAGGCGGGCGGCGGGCAGGCCGCAGCTGCTGCGGATGATCGGGGCGAAACGGTCTGAGGTGGTGCGGTCGAGGATGAGGACCGAAGCGCCTTGGCCGAGGGAACGGCACAGGACGCGGACGGCGCGGGCCTCGCCCCTGTCGACGGGCTTGAACATCAGGCCGACCGAGCCGTAGGCGACGGGCGCGGCCAGGACGAAACTGCCGGTCAGGGCCGCCACGAACGTCACGGTGCGGCCGTAGCCGAGCCGGCGGATCCGGCGGGTCGCCCAGGCGAGGGTCCAGACGGCGAACAGCAGGATCGCCGGGATCACCACCGGCACCAGCACCCGCGACGCCCACGGCTGGTCCGGTTCGGTGTCCGGCCACAGGAGCGTCACCACGGTCGTCGGGCCCAGCACCAGGAACGGCAGCACCCATTCGGGTGATCCGCGCTGGAGGAGGCGGCGCAGCAGGAGCGCCGCCCCGAACGTCGCCAGCAGCACCGCCGGAATCCCCAGATACCAGACCACCCAGTACAGCGACAGCTCGGCGTACTGCCTGCTCCCGTCAGCGGCCCGGACGGTCTGCAGGTAGGGCCGCGCCGCGAACCCGATCATCAGCAGGACGGTCAGCACCGCCGCGACGTCCGGCAGCCGCCCGCCCGCCACGAGGTCCCCGGCCCGCCGGAACCGCACCGGCCAGACCCTGGCCACGCCCACCAGCACGGCCGTCGCCGCCACCACGCAGCCCGAGCCGATCAGCAGCACGCG
>NZ_BAAGZI010000115.1:0-15274 GCF_054778695.1 Actinocorallia lasiicapitis | reverse complement strand
GGCTGTCGGGGGCGCTGAGCGAAGCCCGGCACGCGCACTCCTTCGCGGCCGAGCGGCCCGGACGGGCCCGGGTCGTCGGCGGCGCCGAGCTCGTCTCCCACGATCTGCTGCTGGCCGCGCTGCCCACGGCCGCCAAGCGGGCGTTCGCCGACCGGCTGCTCGCCCCGCTGATCGCCTACGACGCCACCCACAAGGCCGACCTGCTGCGGACCCTGGAGGCGTTCCTGGCCTGCGACGGCTCCTGGACGCGCTGCGCGTCGGTCATGCACGTGCACGTCAACACGTTGCGGTACCGGGTGAAGCGGATCTCCGATCTGACCGGCCGCGACCTCGACGTCTTCACCGACCGCGTCGACTTCCATCTCGCGCTGCGCCTGCGCTGACCCGCCGGAACAGAAGAAGCCGGAACAGAAGAAGCCCGTGAGCCGAGACGGCCCACGGGCTTCTTCCGGGAGGAGGGACAGAGAGTCTCAGCGGCGGGTCGGCGTCGGCCCGTAACGGGACAGGACGAACGCCTCCGCGATCCCGATCAGGGAGTAGGCGATCAGCGAGGTCAGGGTGATCACGACCACGGAGGTCCACAGGTCGTCCGACTCGAAGGTGCTGACGTCCTGCAGCATCCGGTAGCCGAGCCCCTTGCCGGTGGCGAGCCACTCGGCGAGCAGCGCCCCGATCATCGCGCCGGGCGCGGAGATCCGGGCCGAGGTGAAGAACGAGGGCAGTGCGGTCGGGATCATCACCTTGCGGAGCGTGGTCCAGGTGCCGCCGCCGTACGCGCGGATCAGATCGGCGGTCTGCGGGCTGGCCGAACGGAGCCCGAACACCAGGTTGACCAGCGCGGGGAAGAACACCACGATCCCGCAGATGACGGTCGTCGCGAGCTGTTCGCGGCCGAAGACCAGGGTCAGCACCGGCGTCATCGCGACCAGCGGCACCGAACGCATGATCATCGCGACGGGCAGGAACGCCTGCTCGGCCGTCCTGGACAGGACGAACACCATCGCGACCACGGCCGCGCCCACCAGCCCGGCGACCATGCCGAGACCGGCGTCCACCAGGGTGATCTTCAACCCGTCCCAGACGATCGCCCGGTGCTCGCCGGCCGCGTCGCCGGAGAACAGATAGGCCCACACGTCCGACGGGGTGCGCACGACCATCGGGTTGATCGAGAAGTACTCGATGAACGCGATCCACGCGGCCAGCACCAGCGCCAGGGAGACCCCGATCGACAGGAGCGTCCCGGAGACCCTACGAACGATCATGACGCGCGCTCCCACGGGGTGACGATCCGGGCGGTCAGCGCGACGACGGCGTAACCCGCCCCGGCCAGCGCGCCCGCGACCAGGGCTACGCCCCAGGTACGTTCGGTCTCGACCTGCTGCTGCGCGACGACCATCGCCAGCCCCAGACCCCGGTCGACCCGGCCCAGGAACTCACCGATGATCGCACCGAGCACCGCCGACGGAGCGGCGATCTTCAGCGCGGCGAACGACGACGGCAGCGCCGCGATCAGCCGCACCCTGATGAGCTGCTGCCAGCGTCCGCCCCCGTAAGCCTGGACCAGCTCCAGACTGGTCCGGTCGGCGGCGCGCAGCCCCGTCAGCACCCCGATCAGGGTCGTGAACAGCACCTGCAGCGCCGACATCGCGACCATCGGGGTGTCGCCGTCCAGGACGATCGTCAGGATCGGGCCGACCGCGATCACCGGCAGGCAGTACGAGGCCACACCGATCTGCATGATGACCCGCTCCAGCGGCGGCACCAGGACGACCGTCGCGGCCAGCACGAACGCGATGAGGTTGCCCCAGAAGAAGCCGCGCAGCGCCTCCCATCCCGTGCCCCGCAGATGCGGGCCGTAGAAGCCCCAGCCGTCCTCGGCGAGCTGCCCGAACGTGCCCTGCGGCGACGCGACGGCGCCCCCGGAGACCACGAACGACGCCACCTCCCAGACCACCAGCATCCCCGCGATCCCGCCGGCCGCCGCCAGCAGCCTGCGGTCGCGCAGCACCCCGGCCAGGCGGGCACCCGAGCCGCCCTGCTCGGAAGCCTTCTCCACGACGGCCGTCATCCGAGCTCCGGGCCGAACAGCAGCTCGGAGAGCTTGTCCTGGTAGGCGTGGAACTCCTGCGTGCGCAGCACCTCGGGGGAGCGCGGCCGCGGCAGCTCGATCGGCACCTCCGCGATGATCCGGCCGGGACGCGGCGACATCACGGCCACCACGTCCGACAGGAACACCGCCTCGGAGATGCTGTGCGTGACCAGCAGCGTGGTCACCGCACGCTCCGTCCAGATCCGCTGGAGCTCCAGATTGAGGCGCTGGCGCGTCATGTCGTCGAGCGCGCCGAACGGCTCGTCCAGCAGCAGGACCTGCGGCTCGACGACCAGGGCGCGCGCGATCGCCACCCGCTGGCGCATCCCGCCCGACAACTGGGCGGGACGGGCCTTCTCGAAGCCCTCCAGACCGACCAGCTTGATCAGGTCGTCGATCTGGTTCTTGCCCGGCTTGATCCCGGCGACCTCCAGGGGGAGGCGGATGTTGGCCGTGACCGTCCGCCAGGGCAGGAGCGCCGAATCCTGGAACGCGATGCCCAGATGGTGCTTGTCGCGGGCGACCGAAGGGGCCTCGCCGTGCAGACGGGTCTGGCCCGCCGTCGGGGTCTCCAGACCGGCGAGGATGCGCAGGATCGTCGACTTGCCGCAGCCCGACGGGCCCAGCAGGGTCAGGAAGGAGCCCGGCGGGGTCCGCAGGTCGACACCGTCCAGCGCGGTGACGGACCTGCGGCCCAGCTTGAACTCCTTGGTGAGACCGGTCAGATCGATCCCACCGACGGGAGCGGTGCTATCCGACAAGAGACGGGTCTTCCTTGTAGACCTCGGCGAGCAGCGAGAGGTCGAAGAGCTTGTCGGCCGTGATGTCGAAACCCGCCACCTTGAGGGTCTCGATGTTCTTGGCGACCAGCTCGTCGGTGATCGTGAACAGGCCGTTCTTCTTGGTGTCCTCGGTGTAGATGAGGACGTTCTCGTCCTTGGACTCCAGGGTCTGCTCCTCGACGGTGAGGCCCAGATCCTTGCCGTACACCTCGGCGGCGAGCTTCGCGCCCAGCGCCGGGTCCTTGATGTTCTCCTTCCAGCCGCGGATCTCCGCCCGCAGGAAGGCCTTCAGCGCGGCGCGCCGCTCCTTGATGGTCTTGTCGGCGACCACGTACACCTCGCTGACCAGTGGGTAGGACTGGTCGGCGAACAGGAAGGTCTCGACCTTGTGGCCCTTCAGGCGCAGCGCGTTCGGCTCGTTGGTGATGAACGACATCCAGCCGTCGACCTCGCCGCGGGTCAGCGGGGTCGGGTCGAACTGCACCGGCACCTTGTTGACCGACTTGGGGTCGATGTTGTTGGCCTTGAGGAACGCCGCCCAGATCGCCTCGTTCGTCGCCTGGACGCCGATCTTCTTGCCGATCATGTCCTGGGCGCTCTTGATCGGCTTGTCGGCCATCGACAGGATCGCGAACGGGTTCTTCTGGTACTGAGCGCCGATGATCTTGAGTTGGGCGCCCTTCAGGATGGCCGCGGCCGCCGTGTCCGGCGCCGAGATGCCGACCATCGCCTTGCCGCTCAGCACGTCGGTCTCCGCGGGCGTCGCCGTGGGGCCGCCGCCGATCAGCTCGAACGAGGAGAAGCCCTCCTCCTTGTAGTAGCCGTTGGTGTCGGCGATGTAGGAGCCCGCGAACTCCACGTTCTTCACCCACGAGAACCGGATGCTGCCCGCCCCGATCTCACCGGCCGCCGTTTTCGTGGGCTCGTCGTCGCCGCAGGCGGCGAGCAGGGGGGCGGCCACGATCAGGCCGGAGGCGAGCAGGCCGCCGCGCAGCAGCGCGCGCCGGTCGAGGTCATACATCACGAGGGATCTCCGATCGGGGGGTGTGGGTCCAGCTCCAGCTCCCCAGCGACCGTAAGGAGGCCCTGTTGCGGGCAATCGCTCCCGGTAGTTTCTGACGTGTTTCGCTTTGTTCACTTTTGTAGGGTCCGACAGCTGTTGTCGGGTACCGCTCCACCCTCCTTGGTGGAATCGTTCAAGTAGGATCATCGGCGATGAAGGGTTTGTTCTCGGGCGTACGTTTTCTCGCGCGCGGCTTCGCCTGGTGCGCCGCGCGTCCTCAGCAATGGCTGTTCGGGCTGATCCCCGCGCTGATCGCGGCCGTCCTGTTCGGTGCGCTGCTGACCATGCTGGCGTTCCAGGCCGACGACCTCGCGGCCTTCGCCACCCCGTTCGCCGACGACTGGTCGTCCGGCGGACGCGACACGCTGCGCCTGCTCGCGGCCGTCCTGCTGTTCGGGCTCGGCGGGCTGCTGAGCGTCATCCTGTTCACGGCCGTCACGCTGCTGATCGGCGAACCGTTCTACGAGGCGCTCTCGGGACGGGTGGAGGAATCCGAAGGCGGCGCCCCGCCGGCTCCCGACGTCCCGCTGTGGCGGCAGGCCGTCCGCGCGGTCCGCGACACCCTGATCCTCGGGGTCATCGCCACGCTCTTCGCCGTCGCCTTCTTCTTCCTCGGCTTCATCCCCGTCGTGGGCCAGACCGTCATCCCGGTCCTCGCCGCCCTGGTCACCGGCTACTTCCTCACCGGGGAGCTCACCTCCATCGCGCTGGACCGCCGCTCCTACACGCGCAAGGAACGCTTCGCCCTCCTCAAGGCGAACCGCTTCCCCACCCTCGCCTTCGGCCTCCCCCTGGTACTCCTTTTCCTCATCCCCTTCGGCGCCGTCCTCTTCATGCCCCCCGCCATAGCCGCCGCCACCCTCTACGCCCGCTCCCTCACCCCCACACCCCCGCCGAAAACCCTCACCCCACCACCCATGGCCTAGCCGCCCGCCGAACCTCCGTCCCCCTACGCGACACGCAGACACGCGGACTTGTCCTCATCCACCACCCGAAACCAGACCGACTCCCTTGTCGGGGCCCCGAGGCACGCACCTCGCGAACTCTGTCGCCACTCACCAGCCGAACCAAGCCGGCTTCCCTGCCCGGATCCTGAGGCACGCCCCCGACGCCGCCCCCCACAGATTCACGAGACGCGGCCAGGCCGTATCTTCCGACTCGCCGCTCATCCTCCAGGCGAGATCTGTGAGTCGGGTCATCCTCCGGGTGGGGCTCTGGGGGGTCATCCTCCGGGTGGGGTTCGTGGGGCGGGTCTTGTGGGGTGGGGTTCGTGGGGCGTGGTCAGTCGCGGTAGTGGGGTGGGCGGGATTCGCGGCGGGCTCGGGTGGCTTCTTCGAAGTTGCGGGTGGTGAGGCGGACGAAGAGCTGGGCCTGGCCTTCGGCTTCCATGTGGGAGTGGAGGTTGGAGGCGTCCAGGCCCGACCAGAGCATCCGCTTGGTGAGCTCTGTGCCGACCTGGCTGTAGGCGGCGATCCGTTCGGCCAGGTCGTAGCAGGCATCGAGCAGCTTGTCGTCGGGGAGGGTGCGGGAGACCAAGCCGATGGAGGCGGCTTCGGCGGCGTCGACGTCGCGGCCCGAAAGCATGATCTCGAAGGAGCGGCTGGAGCCGATGGCACGGGGCAGCAGATAGGACAGGCCGAGCTCGCTGGCGGTGAGGCCGTTGTTGATCCCGGCGGCCCGGAAGTACGCGGACTCGGCGGCCAGCCGGATGTCGGTGGCCATGGACAGGCAGAAACCGCCGCCGATCGCCGGACCGTTGATCGCGCCGATCACCGGCTGGTGCGCTTTGCGCAGGCTGAGGATGACGTCGTCCAGCAGCCCCATCGACCGGCGCGCGATCGACGGGACGGTCAGACCGTCGATGTTCGGGATCGGCCCCGGGCTCTCCAGGTCGGCGCCCGAGCAGAACCCGCGCCCGGCGCCTGTCAGCACGATGACACGGGTCCCGTTGTCGGCGCTGACCCGCTCCACGGCCTCCCGCAGCGGGATCATCACCTCGAACGCCATCGCGTTCATCCGCTCGGGCCGGTTCAACATGATCCGCGTGACCCGCGGCCGAGGCTGGTCGACCACCACAAAGTCCATTCCGCGACAGTAGAACGTGTTCTATTTTCTCGCAAGGCTCCTTCCCGGCCTCGTCCACCGGTAGACGAGACCTGCGACCAGCCCCCAGAACGGCGCGCCGATGCCGAGGAGGGCGACGCCCGAGGCCGCCACCGCGAACGTGATCACGGACTCCTCCCGGGTGCCCGGATCGGCGACGGCCGTCTGCAGCGCTGACGCCAGCGCGGCGAGCAGTGCCAGCCCCGCCACCGTCTCGATCAGCAGCGGCGACGACAGCAGGGTGACGGCGAGCCCCGAGGTCAGGCCGAGGAAGAGGTACAGGGTTCCGCCGGTCACCGAGGCGATCCACCGCCGGTCGCGGTCGGGATGGGCGTCGGGGGAGGCCCCGAGCGCCGCCGTGATCGCCGCCAGATTGATCGCGTGGCCGCCGAATGGCGCGCCGAGCACCGTCCCCACCCCTGTGGTGGTCAGGATCGGCCGTAGTGGCGGCCGGTACCCGTTGGCGGCCAGCACACCCATGCCCGGGACGTTCTGCGAGGCCATCGTCACCACGAACAGCGGGATCGCGATCCCGATCACCGCCGCCACGGAGAGCTGCGGAACGGTGAACACGGGTGCCGGCCAGGACACTGCGCCGGGTGTGCCCGTCAGCAGGATCGCCGCACCGGCCACTAGTAGCGCCGCGGGCACCGACCACCGCCGTGTCCGCTCGAATCTGGCGAGCACCGCCCAGGTCGCGATGATCGGCAGCGCCGATCCCGGCAGTTCCGCCACGGCTTTGACGGGTGCCACGCACAGCGGCAGCAGCACCCCGGCCAGCATCGCCGAGGCCATCGGCACCGGGATCGCGGCGAGCGCCCGTTCCAGCCGCTTCGACAGCCCCGCCACCACGATCAGCACCCCGGTGACCGCGAACGCCCCGATCGCGTCCCGGTAGCCGACCCCGTCGACGGTCACGAGCAGCGCCGCCCCCGGCGTCGACCACGCGATCGAGATCGGCATCCGGTAGCGCACCCCCAGAACGATCGCGGCGATCCCCATCGTCACCGACAGCGCCAGCAGCCCCGACGCCGCCTGCCGGTCATCCGCCCCGACCGCCCGCAACCCCGCCAGGACGACGGCGAACGAACTCGCGAACCCCACGACCGCCATGACCACCCCGGCCCCCACCGGCTGCCCCCACCCCGCCCCACGCCCGCCACCACCCTCCCCACCGAGAACGACCCCCTGCCCGGCCCGCGGCCCTCCGGCCTGCGGCCCGGCTTGTAGCGGTCCGGCCTGCGGTGCGGAGGCCTGTCCGGTCTCTGGTGCGGCCTGCGGTCCGGCTTGTGGTGGTGAGGGCTGCGGTGTGGTCTGCGGTGGTGCGGCCTGCGGTGCGGTCCCCTCGGTCTGTGGTGGTGCGGTCTGTGGTGGTGTGGCTCGTTGTCTGGTCTGTGGTCCGGGCTGTGGGGGCCCGGCTCGCTGTCTGGCGTGGGGTTCCGTCTGGGGTTCGGGAGGGGTGGGGAGGTGGGGTGGATCGGTCATGGGGGGCTCGCTGGGTGTGAGGGTTTGGAGTGTTCCGTAAATGGAACAGTAGAGGGTGGCGGCGTGTTCCGCAAACGGAACACTGATTGGTGGGAGATTGGGAGGGTGCAGTCGTATGTTGAGGAAACCTTCGCGGAGCAGATCGGGCGTCGTGTGCGGCGGTTGCGCCGGGAGCGGGGCTTGTCGCTGTCGGAGCTGGCGCAGCGGGCCGGGGTCGGGAAGGCGACTCTGTCCGGTGTCGAGGCGGGCACACGGAACCCGACCTTGGAGACCTTGTACGCGATCGCCGCGCAGCTCGAGGTGCATCTGGCGGCGGTGCTCACCGAGCCGGGGCCCGTGCGGGAGCCCGTCGAGCTGCTGCGGGGCGAGGCCGTCTCCGGGCTGCTCCTGGACACCTTCGAGGACTCGGGGGCGGTCACCGAGCTCTACCGGCTCACGATCAGGCCGGGGCGTGTGCAGGTCTCACCGGCGCATCCGGTGGGCGTCACCGAGCACCTCACGGTCTTCACGGGCACCGCCCGCGTCGGCCCGCAGAGCTCGCCGCTGCTGCTCAGGGCGGGGGAGTACGGCGTCTGGACTTCCGACGTGCCGCACATCTACGCGACGGCGGACGACGAGGAGGTGCAGGCCTCGCTCGTCATCCGCCATCCGGCGCCCTCGCGTTGAGGGGCCGATCGGTCTGCTTCCGGCCGGCGCTCTACTTCTGGCCGTAGCGCTGCTTGAAGCGCTCGACACGGCCGGCGGTGTCCAGCACGCGTCCCTTGCCCGTGTAGAACGGGTGGCTCTGCGAAGAGACGTCCACGTCGATCAGCGGGTAGGTCTTGCCATCCTCCCACTCGATCGTCTGGTCACTCGTGGCCGTCGAACGCGTCAGGAACGCGAAGTCCGCGCTCCGGTCCCGGAAGACGACCGGCCGGTACTCGGGGTGAATGCCCTTCCTCACAGCGACTCCTCTCGCGACTGAAGCTGTCGCGCCCTACAGCGCCGCCACCTCCCCGTTTGTTCCCGTATCCGAGGTGTCTGTTCCCGCATCTGAGGCTTCGCGCCCGGCCGGACCTCGCCCCTGGCCGTCCGATCCCGGGCACTCAGGGGTGGGTGTTGCGGGTCCGGGTGGCTTCCCGGCGGGCCGAGGGGTCGCGGATCCCGGGCTTTCAGGGGCGGGCGTTGCGGGCTCGGGTGGCCTCCCGACGGGCCGAAGGGTTGGGGATTCCGGCGCGGGAGCCGGCGAGCTTGGCGCTGATGTGGTCGGCGACGGTGATCGGCGGGTATTTCGGGGCGTCGGTGAGGCAGGACGGAAGGGTGGTGATCAGGGCGTCGATGTTGCCGTCGTGGAAGTAGGCGGCCGAGCGGCGCCGCTGGACGGCGCCGTCCACGACGGGCGGCATGACACGGTGCAGGGTCGACAGCCAGCGCTCGTTGGTCCAGCGGGCCATCAGATCGCCCAGGTTGACGAGCAGCGCGCCCTCCGCCGGCATGACGTCGTGCCAGATCCGGTCGGGCCCGAGCACCTGCAGTCCGGGGATGCGGTCCGCCCAGAGCACCGTGCAGATGCCGTAGTCGGTGTGGGCGCCCATTCCGGTCAGCGGGCCGTCGAGGTCGACGAGCCCGGGCGGCAGCGCGTAGTTGTTCATCCGCAGGACGTCCAGCGAATGGTCGGTGAAGGCGGTGAAGAAGCCGGGTTCCAGGTCGAGCGCGTCGGCGAACACCGTGGTGAGGGTCCGCGCGACCCGTGCGGCCTGGCCGAAGTACGCTTCGACGGCTTTGCGGTAGCGGGGCAGCAGCGGCCAGATGTTCTCGGCGTAGTCGTCGGCGGGCAGCGTCAGATCCGGGTAGGTCGAGGCGGGCACCCCCACGTTGAACGCCTCGAAGAAGTCGTTCATCCGGTCGGCCGATTCGACGCCGAGCGACAGCGAGAGCGACTCGCTCTTGGGCGGCGTGTACCCACGGTTGATCCGCGCGGGCGCCCGGTAGCCCTTCTTGACGTCGAGCGGCAGCCCGAAGAACGCGTCGAGCGCCTCCGCGAACTCCGCGATCACCGGGTCCGGTACCCCATGCCCGACGATCTGGACGAACCCCACCGAGGCGCACGCCCGGTCGAGCTCCTGAGCCGTCTGCGCGGAGGCCCGTCCCGCGACATAAGCGGAGATGTCGACGACGGGAACGGTGAAACTCATCCGGACTCCTCGAGCAGGGTGTGGGCGCGGCGCCGCAGCGCGGTCTTGTCGGTGTCGTCGAGCCAGCAGGCGTCGATCGCGGTGAAGGTGAACTCGGCCAGGTCGCGGGCGCTGTAGCCGAGCGCCCGCGACAGCACGGTGAAGTCGTTGGTGGGGTCGGTGCCGAACATCGGCGGGTCGTCGGAGTCGATGGTGATCCGCAGCCCGGCCCGGCGCATCCGGTCGATCAGCTCATGCGATCCGTCGCCGCCGCCCGAGTAGCGCCCGATGTCGGAGCTGACGGGCGTGCAGGTGAACGCGATCCCCTCGTCGACGCAGCGCCGCAGCACCTCCGGTGATCTGACCACGTGGTACCCGTGGTCGATCCGGGTGCAGTGCAGCTCGTCCAGCAGGATCTCGATGTTCCCCGGCGGCCCGGACTCCGAGTGGGCCGTCCGCCGCAGCCCGCCCTTCTCGGCCAGCCGGAACGCCTGAGCGAACAGTCTGGGCGGCCCGTTGACCTCCTCGTAGTCGAGCCCGATCCCGACGACCTCGTCGACCCGCTCGGCGATGACCGTCTCGACGAGCTCCTCGGCCTCGCGCGCCGACCGCTCCCGGTGCAGCGCGACGATCAGCCGGCTGTCGATGCCGCGGTCGGCCCGCGCCTCGTGCATCCCCGCCCTGATCCCGGCGAGCATCCGCCGGTACGGCACCCCGGGATGGGACGCGGGACTGATGAAGATCTCCCGGTAGAGGACGGTGTGGTCGGCGCCCCCGGCCGTCAGCGACTCGTAGGTCACCCGCCGGAAGTCGTCCTCGTCGCGGATCGCGGACCCGACGATGTCGTACACACGCAGGAACTCGCCGAGGTTCTCGTAGCTGGGGATGTCGTACAGGGAGCCGGCGTCCTTGGGCAGCACCACACCGTGCTTGCGTGCCAGGTCGACGGCCGTGGTCGCGCGCACCGAGCCGGTCAGATGGCAGTGCAGGCTCACCTTCGGCAGGGCCCGTGCCGACTGCTCAGTGATCATGGCGTTCAACTTCGGTCGCGGTCATGTCACCACGATGCACACACTGTTACACGTCAGTAAATGTCCGAATCAGTCCGAGGGATGGCCGGAGCGTGGCCATCGCGCGGCCGTCCGCACTGTCGGTCCGGGGCCGTACGATGCGTGACCATGGCACTGCGCTTCGAGGAACTCGACTGGAAACCGACGCCGATCGGTGAGATCAGCCTGCGGCGGCGCCGCGAACCCGTCCTCGACGTGGACGTCTACGAGATTAAGCTCGACGACGAGTATCTGATGTCGAGCCTGTTCACGGTCGCCGAGATCGCCCTGGCCGATCTGGGTCTGGCCCCCCTGATCGGCGACGGTTTCGACGTCATCGTCGGCGGTCTCGGTCTCGGCTACACCGCGAAGGCCGCGCTCGACCACCAGTCCGTGGCCACCCTGAAGGTCCTCGACACCCTCCCCGAAGTGATCGACTGGCACCGCCGCGGCCTGCTCCCGCTCGGCCCGTCCCTGACGGGCGATCGGCGCTGCGAACTCGTCCACGCCGACTTCTTCGCGGCGATCCGGGACGGCCTGGAGCATCCCGTCGACGCGATCCTGCTGGACGTCGACCATTCGCCCCGGCACGTCCTGCACCCCAGCCACGCCGACCTGTACACGCGCGACGGCCTGACCAGGCTCGCCGCCGACCTCAACGGCGACGGCGTGTTCGCCCTCTGGTCCAACGACCCGCCGGACGCCCCGTTCGTCTCCCTGCTGGAGGAGGTGTTTCCCCAGGTCGAAGCCCATGTGGTGGCGTTCCCCAACCATCTGCAGGGCCGTGAGTCGACCAACACGGTCTACGTGGCGCAGAAGTGATCCTCAGCCTGCTGGGCGCGCTGGCGGCGAGTGTCTGCTTCGGCGTGGCCACGGTGCTCCAGGCGCTGGCGGCCCGGCGTGCGCCCCGCTCGGAAGGGGTCGATCCGCGGCTGCTCGTCCGGCTGGCCGGTCAGGGCCTGTTCCTGAGCGGGCTCGCGCTCGATCTCGCCGGATTCGTTCTGGAGCTGGCGGCGCTGCGGTCGCTGCCGCTCTTCGTCGTGCAGGCGATCATCGCGGCGAACCTCGCGGTGACGGCCGTCGTCGCGTCGCGGGTGATGGGGTTGCGGCTGTCCCGTTCCGAGTGGATCGCGGTGGCCGTGGTCTGCGCCGGGCTGGCTCTGCTGGGTTCGTCGGCTGACAAGGAGTCGCCCGCGCACGTCGGCTCCGCGTTCGGATGGGCGCTCCTGGGGTCGGCCGCGGCGATCCTGCTGCTGGGGCTGGCCGCCGGACGGCTCCGCGGTGTCGCGCTCTCGCTGACGCTCGGCACCCTGGCCGGTCTGGGCTACGGTGTGGTCGCGATCGGCGCCCGCACGGCCACCGGGATCACCGATCCGGCCGCCTGGTCGGTGGCGCTGGCCGGCCTCGCCGCGCTCCTGCTGTACTCGACGGCCCTGCAGAAGGGCTCCGTGACGACCACGACCGCAGCGGTCGTCGTCGCCGAAACGGTGATACCGGCGGCCGTCGGCGTGGTGTTTCTGCACGATACGACCCGGTCCGGCCTCGCCCCGCTCGCCCTGGCCGGTTTCGCGCTGGCCGTCGCGGGCACGATCGCCCTCGCCCGCTTCGGAGAGCCCACCCCCTAGGAGCCGAGGTGCTGAGACAGCTTGCCGTCTGGGTTCCCGTCGCCGTGCTTGGCGCCGTCGCGTGGGCGGTGCTCGCGCTGGCGCGCGGCGAGGACGTGTCGGCCGTCTGGATCTTGTTCGCCGCGCTGGCCTCGTACGCGATCGCGTACCGGTTCTATTCGCGGTTCATCGTCCGGAAGGTCCTGCGGGTCGACGACACCCGCGCCACCCCGGCCGAGCTCAAGGAGAACGGCCACGACTTCCAGCCGACCGACCGGCGGGTCGTGTTCGGCCATCACTTCGCGGCGATCGCCGGAGCCGGGCCGCTGGTCGGGCCGGTCCTGGCCGCCCAGATGGGCTATCTGCCCGGCACGATCTGGATCATCGTTGGAGTGATCTTCGCGGGGGCCGTCCAGGACCTCGTCGTGCTGTTCTTCTCGATGCGCCGCGGCGGACGCAGCCTCGGCCAGCTCGCCCGCGACGAGATCGGTCCCGTCGGCGGTGCGGCCGCCCTGGTCGCCGTGTTGTCGATCATGGTGATTCTGCTGGCGGTGCTGGCGCTGGTCGTCGTCAACGCGCTCAAGGGTTCGCCCTGGGGCACCTTCTCGATCGTGATGACGGTGCCGATCGCGCTGTTCATGGGCTGCTACCTGCGGTTCCTGCGACCAGGCCGGATCATGGAGATCTCGGTGATCGGCGCGGCGCTGCTCGTGCTCGCCGTGTTCGGCGGCCGCTGGGTCTCCGAGTCGGGCTGGGCCGACGCGTTCACCTGGTCACCGCAGACCCTCACTCTCGTGCTCATCGGCTACGGTTTTGTGGCCTCGGTGCTACCCGTCTGGCTGCTGCTCGCGCCCCGCGACTACCTCAGCGCGTTCATGAAGGTCGGCGTGGTCGTCATGCTCGGGCTCGGCATCCTCGCCGCGAACCCCGTGCTCAAGACCGAGGCGGTCACCTCGTTCGCGCGGGACGGCAACGGCCCGGTCGTCGCCGGATCGCTGTTCCCGTTCGTGTTCATCACGATCGCGTGCGGCGCTCTGTCGGGCTTCCACGCCCTGATCTCCAGCGGCACGACCCCCAAACTGGTCGAGAAGGAATCCCAGATCCGGGTGATCGGCTACGGCGGGATGCTGACCGAGTCGTTTGTCGCGATCATGGCGCTGATCGCGGCGTGCGTCATCGATCCCGGGCTCTATTTCGCGATGAACATGCCGGGTACCGTCCTCGGCCCGACCCTGGAGTCCGCGTCCCAGGCCGTCGCGGCGATCGGCTTCAGCATCAGCCCCGAGCAGCTCGACGCCGCGGCAGGGAGCGTCGGCGAGACGACCCTCGTGGCGCGGAGCGGCGGCGCGCCGACCCTCGCCGTCGGGATCGCCGAACTGCTCTCCTCGACGCTCGGCTCCCAGGCGTTCTGGTACCACTTCGCGGTCATGTTCGAGGCGCTGTTCATCCTGACCACGGTCGACGCCGGCACCCGCGTCGGCCGGTTCATGCTCCAGGACACCATCGGCAACGTGTGGAAGAAGGCCGGCGACGTGAGCTGGAAGCCCAGCCTCTACGCGTCCAGCGCGATCGTCGTCGGCGCCTGGGGCTACTTCCTGTGGGCGGGCGTCAACGACCCGCTCGGCGGCATCAACCAGCTGTTCCCGCTGTTCGGCATCGCCAACCAGCTCCTCGCCGCGATCGCCCTCGCCGTCTGCACCACCCTGCTGATCAAGAGCGGCCGCGCGAAATACGCGTGGGTGACTCTCCTCCCACTCCTGTGGGACGTCGTCGTGACGCTCACCGCGTCCTGGCAGAAGGTCTTCTCCGGCGACGTCAAGGTCGGCTTCTTCGCCCAGCGCGAGCAGTTCCAGAACGCCCTCGACCAGGGGAAGACCTCGTTCGGCAGCGCCAAGAGCACCGACGAGATGCGGCAGGTCGTCACCAACGCCACCATCGACGGCGTGCTCGCCGCCTTCTTCGCGATCCTGGTCGTCATCGTCCTGGTCGACGCGGTCCGCGTCTGGATCAAGGCCCTGCGCACCCCGCAACCCACCTCGGAAGACCCGTACGTGAAGTCGAAACTCTGGGCGCCGTCCGGGCTGATCCCGACCCGGCAGGAGCGCGACCATCTGAAGAGCCTGCGATGAACTGGCGTGCGGCCTGGCGGCTGCTGCGCGACCTCACCGGCGATTCGGCCTACGAACGCTACGTCGCCCACACGACGGCCCGCCATCCGGACCGTCCCGTCCTGCCCGCGAAGGAGTTCTGGCGGGCCCGCACCGACGCCCACACCCCCCGCACCTGCTGCTGAAGGACACCCCGGTGTGACCTTCATGCCTCATATTCGTGTCCATGGGGCTGGACGGTTTTCCCGCCGGAACGACCTACGACAACACCTATTTCCTGTTCGTCGACGCCTGCGGCTACTCGCGGATCGTCGCCGACAACCCGCGTGACCTCGCCGGACGTGCGTTCGACCTGCTGCGCGGCTGGCTGGTCGACCGTTCGCGTGAACTGGCCGCCCGGTCCGGTTGCGCCCGCGCCGAACTGCGGAGCTGGCACGGCGACGGCGGGCTGCTGATCGTCCACGATGAACGGGAGAGCGCGGCCCGCGACGTCGCGCTCCAGATCGGCAGGGCGCTGCTCGACGACGGGCTGCCCTGGCTGCACTCCGTGCTCGCGCCGGACGGGTTCCGCGGCGAGGTCAGGCTCCGGATCGCCGTCCACAAGGGTCCGCTGCGGCTGCCGGGGCCCGCAGGGGAGGGCGCGCACTCGCCCGACCTGAACTTCGCCGCCCATCTGGAGCGGGTGACCCCGGCCAACGGGATGGCGATCTCGGCCGACGTCCATCGGACGGCGGGGCCGTTCGCGGACCTGTTCGTGCCGGTCGGGCCGTTCGAGGGACGCGAGGTCTACCTGCTCGGGCCCGCCGCGACCACCGACTGGCTGGCCGCGACCGCGCTG
>NZ_BAAGZI010000114.1:0-15428 GCF_054778695.1 Actinocorallia lasiicapitis | reverse complement strand
GACCTCGGCTCCGTCGAGCCCGGCAAGCTCGCCGATCTCGCGGTCTGGCGGCTCGACGGCCTCGGCCACGCCGGGATCGCCGACAAGGTCGTCGCGCTGGTGTTCGGTCCGCCCGCGCCACTGGCGTCGCTGCTGGTCGGCGGGCGGGAGGTCGTCGCCGAGGGGCGGCTGGCCAAGGCCGACGAACGCGCCCTCGCCCGGTCCCTCGCCGCCGCCTCCACCCGGCTGGCCGCCCGATGACGAACAGGAGCCTTCCGGTGCGGAACAGCACGGAAACCACGCATCTCGGGCTGGCCGCGACCATCGCGGACGGGGTCGGCGGATCACCGATCCGGCCCGACGGACGGCTGAAGGTGACCGGCGAGTTCGCCTTCTCGTCCGATCTGTGGGCCGACGACATGCTGTGGGGCGCGACCCTGCGCAGCCCGCACCCGCGCGCCCGGATCGTCAGCATCGACATCGGGCCCGCGCTGGCCATGGCCGGGGTGCACGCCGTCCTCACCCACGAGGACGTGCCCGGGGAGAAACGGTACGGGCTCGAGCACGCCGACCAGCCGGTGCTGGCGATGGACGAGGTCCGCTACCAGGGCGAACCCGTCGCGATCGTCGCGGCCGACCATCCCGAGATCGCCGCCAAGGCCGCCGAGGCGATCTTCGTGGCATACGAGGTGATGACGCCGATCACCGACCCCGAGACCGCGGTGCTGCCCGACGCCGAGCAGGTCCACCAGGGACGGCCGAACCTGCTGCGGGCCGTCCCGATCCGCAAGGGCGATCCCGAGGCCGTCGCGGACGTCGTGGTCAGCGGCATGTACGAGGTCGGGATGCAGGACCAGGCGTTCCTCGGCCCCGAATCGGGGCTGGCGGTGCCCGCCGAGGACGGCGGCGTCGACCTGTACATCGCCACCCAGTGGCTGCACGCCGACCTCGGCCAGACCGCCGCCTGCCTCGGGCTGCCGCCGGAGAAGGTGCGGATGACCCTGTCGGGGGTCGGCGGGGCGTTCGGCGGGCGCGAGGACGTGTCGATGCAGGTCCACGCGTGCCTGCTGGCGCTGCGGACCGGCCGTCCGGTGAAGATGGTGTACGGGCGCGAGGAGTCGTTCTTCGGGCATGTGCACCGGCATCCGGCGAAGCTCTGGTACGAGCACGGCGCCGCTTCGGACGGGCGGCTGGTCTATGTGAAGGCGCGGATCCTGCTGGACGGCGGGGCCTACGCGTCGTCGTCGGGGGCGGTCGTCGCGAACGCCGCGACCCTCGGGATCGGCCCGTACGACGTGCCGAACGTCGTCATGGACGGCGAGGTGATCTACTCCAACAACCCGCCGTGCGGGGCGATGCGCGGGTTCGGGGCCGTCCAGGCGTGCTTCGCCTACGAGGCGCAGATGGACAGGGTGGCGCAGGCGTGCGGGCTCGACCCCGTCGAGGTGCGGGTGCGCAACGCGCTGACCACGGGCGACACCATGCCGACGGGGCAGACCGTCGAGGGGCCCGCGCCCGTCGCCGAGCTGATGCGGATCGTCCGGGACGCCCCGCAGGCCGCCGCGGAGGCCGATTTCCTGCCGGGCGGCACCGCCAACACCTCCCACGGCGAGGGCGTCGTGCGGGGCGTCGGGTACGCGATCGGGATCAAGAACGTGTGCTTCTCCGAAGGGTTCGACGACTACTCGACGGCGCGGGTGCGGCTGGAGAACGTCGGCGGGCGGCCCGCCGCGCTGGTCCACACCGCGGCGGCGGAGGTCGGGCAGGGGCTGGTGACGGTGCTCGCGCAGATCGTCCGGACGGAGCTCGGGGTCGGGCAGGTGACGATCGCGCCGTCCGACACGCAGGTCGGGAGCGCGGGATCGTCGTCGGCGTCCCGGCAGACCTATATGACGGGCGGGGCGGTGCGGGCCGCGTGCCAGGCCGTCCGGGGGCGGCTGCTGGAACGGCTGCCCGCCGGGGCCCCGCAGCCCGCCGAACTCCTGCCCGAGGACGTGCTGATCGGGCTGCTCGGTGACGAGGCGGTCGACGAGACCGTCGAATGGCGGCACAAGCCGACCTTCCCGCTGGACGAGGTGACCGGGCAGGGCGACGCACACGTCCAGTACGCGTTCGCCGCGCACCGGGCCACGGTCGACGTGGACGTCGAGCTGGGGCTGGTGCGGGTCGTGGAGATCGTCACGGCGCAGGACGTGGGGAAGGCGATCAATCCGGGCGCGGTCGTCGGGCAGATCCACGGCGGCACCGCGCAGGGGCTGGGGCTGGCGCTGCTGGAGGAGATCCAGGTCACGGACGGCAAGGTGCGCAACCCGTCGTTCACCGACTACCTCCTGCCCACCATCATGGACATGCCACCCATGTCGGTGGAAGTCCTGGAACTGGCGGATCCGTATGCGCCGTACGGGCTGCGCGGGGTCGGCGAACCGCCGACGATCTCGTCCACCCCGGCGATCGTCGCGGCGATCCGGGCGGCGAGCGGCGCGGCCCTCACCCGGGTGCCGGTCCGCCCCGAACACATCGTCGGCCTCTGACATGCTCGAACCGGAGATCTACGCCGAGCTCGACGCGCTGCTGAAGCCCGAGGACGAGCTGCTGGCCGCGCGCTATCCCGGCGACCGTCCGGGCCGCCAGCCGCTGCACACCGTCTATGTGCCGGCCGACCGGGCCGCCGACGCGATCGTCGCGCAGTGGGGCGCCCAGGAGCTGGCCGCGCTGGAACGGCACGGCCCGCCCTACCCCGAGGAGCTGCACGGACGGGTCGCGGCGAAGCTCCGGTCCGAGCCGATCGAGGATCTCCGGCTCGACTTCGAGGACGGCTACGGCCACCGCGACGACGCCGTCGAGGACGCCGAGGCGCGCCGCGCCGCCGCGATCCTGCTGGGCCGGCCCGCGCCGTTCTTCGGCATCCGGATGAAATGCCTCGAAGCGCCGACCCGCCGCCGCGCCATCCGCACCCTCGACCTGCTGCTCGACGGCATGGGCGGGGTGCCCGACGGTTTCGTCGTCACCCTGCCGAAGGTCACCTCGGTGGGGCAGGTCGAGGCGATGGTCCGGCTCTGCCGCGCCCTCGACCCCGCGCTCCGGTTCGAGATCCAGATCGAGACCACCCAGTCGGTGCTCGGGGCCGACGGGACCGCCCTGGTCGCGCGGATGGTGCACGCCGCCGAAGGTCTCGCCACCGGGCTGCACTACGGGACCTACGACTACTCGGCGGCCTGCGGGATCTCCGCCCACCACCAGGCGATGGACCATCCGGTGGCCGATCACGCGAAGGCCGTCATGCAGGTGGCGGCGGCCGGGACGGGCGTCAGGCTGAGCGACGGGTCGACCAACATCCTGCCCGTTGGGGAGACCGCGCAGGTCAGAGCCGCTTGGGAGCTGCATCTGCGGCTGGTGCGGCGGTCGCTGGAACGCGGCTTCTACCAGGGCTGGGATCTGCACGCCCACCAGCTCCCCACCCGGTTCGCGGCGGCCTACGCCTTCTACCTGCGGGGCGCGCCGCAGGCGGCGGAGCGGCTCACGGCCTGGCTGGACCGGGCCGACAGCGGGTTCCTCGACGAACCGGCGACGGCCAGGGCCCTGGCCGGGTTCCTCCGGAGAGGTCTGGAATGCGGGGCGCTGGACGAGGCGCTGTACCGTCCGCTCGTGGAGAGGGTGTGAGGCGAGGAAATGGGCTATGACCTGGTGCTGAAGTCACGGCGGGTCCTCCTGCCGGACGGTGAGCGGCCCGCGGCCGTGGCCGTCGCGGCGGGACGGATCGCGGCCGTGCTGCCGTATGAGACCGACGGGACCGATCTCGGTGAGCTCGTCCTGCTGCCGGGGCTCGTCGACACGCATGTGCACGTCAACGAGCCGGGGCGGACCGCGTGGGAGGGGTTCGCCTCCGCGACCAGGGCCGCGGCCGCCGGCGGGGTGACGGCGCTCATCGACATGCCGTTGAACTCGCTGCCGCCGACCGTGGACGTCGCGGCGCTGGACGCGAAACGGAAGGCCGCCGACGGGCAGTGCCATGTGGACGTCGGGTTCTGGGGCGGCGCGATCCCCGGGAACCTCGCCGAGCTGAAACCGCTGCACGAGGCGGGGGTGTTCGGATTCAAGAGCTTCCTGATCGACTCAGGGGTGCCCGAGTTCCCGCCGCTGGACCCCGACGGTCTCGGGGCGGCGTTCGCTGAGCTCGACGCCCTGTTCGTCGTGCACGCCGAGGACCCGGCGCACATCACCTCGCCCGAGGCCGCGCCCACCTATCCGGAGTTCGTGGCGTCCCGGCCGCCCGTCGCGGAGGCGAGCGCGGTGGCGTCGGTGATCGCGCTGGCGCGGCGCACCGGGGCTCGGGCGCACATCCTGCATCTCGCGGCCGCCGACGCGCTGCCGCTGATCGCCGCCGCCCAGGCCGACGGCGTCAAGATCACCGCGGAGACGTGCCCGCACTACCTGACCCTGCTGGCCGAGGACGTCCCCGACGCCGCCACCGAGTACAAATGCTGCCCGCCGATCCGGGACAGATCCCATCAGGACGCCCTCTGGCAGGCGCTGCGCGACGGCGTCATCACCTGTGTGGTGTCGGACCACTCGCCGTGCACCCCCGACCTGAAATCAGGCGACTTCGCGTCGGCGTGGGGCGGGATCGCCTCCGTCCAGCTCGGGCTGCCGCTGGTCTGGTCGCAGGCGCGGCGGCGTGGGTTCGAGCTGTCCGACGTCGTCCGCTGGATGTCCGCGAACACCGCGGCGCTGGCCGGCGTGCCGGGCAAAGGCGCGATCGCGCCCGGGTTCGACGCCGACCTGGTCGCGTTCGCACCCGACGAGGAGTTCACCGTCGACGCGCGGACCCTGCACCACAAGAATCCGGTCACACCCCACCACGGACGCCGGCTGACCGGCGTCGTCCACACCACTTGGCTGCGCGGAGTCCCCACCGGTGACGTCCCGCGCGGCCGATTCCTGACCAGGGGAGCCCCCGATGACCGACTTTCTTGAGCTGACCGATCTGGCGTCGCGTGCGCTCGGCGGCGGCGTCGTCCTGGCCAACGACGAGTTCTTCGCCGAACGCGACAATCTGGTCACGCCGGAGCCGGCGGTGTTCAGCCCGCGGACCTTCGGGCTCAAAGGGCAGGTCTACGACGGGTGGGAGACACGCCGCCGCCGCAAGGCCGGGCACGACTTCGCGGTCGTCCGGCTCGGGGTGCCGGGGATCGTCGAGGGCGTCGTCGTCGACACGGCGTTCTTCACCGGGAACTTCCCGCCCGAGGCGTCCGTGGAAGGGTACCGGCTGCCCGGATACCCGTCGGCGAAACAGCTGAGGAAGGCCGACTGGTTTGCGCTGGTGGGCCGGTCGGCGCTGAAGGGCGACGCGGCGAACGCGTTCCCCGTCGCGTCGGAGCGGCTCGTCACCCACGTCCGGCTGCGGATCTTCCCGGATGGCGGGGTGGCGCGGCTGCGCGTCCACGGGATCCCGCTGCCCGATCCGGAGCTGCTGCCGGGCGTGCTCGATCTGGCCGCCGCCGAGCTGGGCGGCCGGGTCACCGACTGCAGCGACCGGTTCTACGGTTCACCGAACCAGCTTCTGCTGCCGGGGCTGGCCGGTTCGATGGGCGACGGCTGGGAGACCAAACGCCGCCGCGACGACGGCAACGACTGGGTGGAGATCGCGCTGGGCCTGGCCGGGGTTCCCGAGCTGGTCGAGCTGGACACGTCCTGGTTCAAGGGCAACGTGCCCGGCCGGGCCGCCCTCACGGCGGGCGACGGCACCGAACTGCTCGCGCCCGTCAAACTGCGGCCCGACACCCGCCACCGGTTCCGGCTGGCCACCGACCGTCCCGTCGACTCGGTCCGGCTGGACATCCACCCCGACGGCGGGATGGCCCGGCTCCGCCTCTACGGCACCCCCACCGGCCAGGCGCTCGCCGCGCTGAAGGCGCACTGGTCATGACGGTCGCCGGGCTCCTCCTCGCGGCCGGCGCCGGCCGCCGCTACGGCCTCCCCAAGGCCCTGGCCCGCGACGAGTCCGGCGAACCCTTCCTCGATCTCGCCGTCGGCGCACTCCGCGACGGCGGCTGCGCCCCCCTCCTCGTCGTCCTCGGCGCCCGTGCCGACGAGGTCCCCCACCCACCCGGCACCCTCACTCTCACCAACCCGTCCTGGCCCTCCGGCCTCTCCTCCTCCCTCACCCTCGGCCTCACCACCCTCCACACCCAAACCAAGAACACGCCCGCGATCCGCACGGAGCCCGGCCCGTCGCCGACCTCGGACGCACCGGCGGCCGACGCGGGGCCCGGCCGGTCAAAGGTCGGCCCCGTGGACGGCTTGGCGCGGAGCCCGGAGGGGCTGGGGGCCGACGTGGACGGGGTGGAGGCCGTTGTGGTGTTGCTGGTGGACACGCCGGGGATCGGGGCGGCGGCGGTGCGGCGGATGAGGGAAGGGGCGGGGGGCGGGACGTTGCGGGTGGCGACCTATGCGGGGGTGCCGGGGCATCCGGTGGTGCTCGGGCGGGAGCACTGGGCGGGGGTGCTCGCGAGCGTCAGCGGGGATGAGGGGGCGCGGGGGTATATGCGGGCGCACGGGGCCGAGCGGGTGGCGTGCGAGGACATCGCCGACGGGCGGGACAGGGACGTGCGCGATGCGTGACGTCATCGAAGAGCTGTACGCGTGGTGGGAGGCCGGAGAGACCGTCGGGGTCGCGACCGTGGTCGGGACGTGGCGGTCGGCGCCGCGGACGGCCGGGGCGGCGATGGTCGTCGGGCCGCACGGCGAGGCCATCGGCAGTGTGTCCGGGGGCTGTGTGGAGGGAGCCGTCTACGAGACGGCGATGGAGGTCGCGGGCGACCCGCTGCTGCCGCCCGTGCTGGAGCGGTACGGGATCTCCGACGACGACGCCCTCGCCGTGGGCCTGACCTGCGGTGGAATGATCGACGTGTTCGTGGAGCGGGTGGACCGGGCGACCTTCCCCGAGCTGGGCGAGATCGTCCGGGCCGTCCGCGACGGGGTGCCCGTCGCGACCGTCACCTGTGTGGGGCCGCCGGGATCCGACCGGTTCGGACGGCGGATGGTCGTGTGGAACGACCGGACGTCCGGGACGCTCGGCACCGCCCGGCTCGACGAGGCCGTCACCGACGCCGTCCGCGGCCTGCTGGCGGCGGGCCGGACCGGCGCCCTGCACTACGGCCCCGACGGGGAGCGGCGCGGCGCCGAACTCGCCCTCGCCGTGGTCTCCTACGCGCCGCCACCCCGCATGATCGTCTTCGGGGCGATCGACTTCGCGGCCGCGCTGGCCAGGACCGGCTCGTTCCTCGGCTTCGACGTCACCGTCTGCGACGCCCGCCCCGTGTTCGCGACGCCGCGCCGCTTCCCCGCCGCCGACCGCGTCGTCGTCGAATGGCCGCACCGCTATCTGACGGCCGAGGCCGACGCGGGCCGGATCGACGAGCGGACCGTCCTGTGCGTCCTCACCCACGACCCGAAGTTCGACGTCCCGCTGCTGGAGGTGGCGCTCGGCCTGGACGTCGCCTATGTGGGGGCGATGGGTTCGCGCCGCACCCACGACGACCGTGCCGCCCGGCTCCGCGAGGCGGGCGTGCCGACGGCCGCGCTGGACCGGCTCCGCTCCCCCATCGGCCTCGACCTGGGGGCCCGCACCCCGGAGGAGACCGCGATCAGCATCGCCGCCGAGATCGTCGCGTCCCGCTGGTCGGGTGACGGCACCCCGCTCCGCCTGGCCTCCGGCCCCATCCACCACGACGGCTGACCGGCCGGGGAGCCCTGTGCAACGCGGGCCCGTCCCGCTACCGTCCTTCGGTCATGCGCCGTTTCTGGGTTCTCGCCCTCCTGATCCCGCTCGCCGCGTGTTCGTCCGGGACGGAGAAGATGCCCGCCGATGCGCCTTTCACGCCCAGCTCCCGGCCACACGCTTCCGGAGCCGTCTGGAAGCTGCCCCAAGCGCCGGTGGAGAGCCGGATCGGGCATGTCGCCGTCTGGTCGGGCCGGGAAATGATCGTCTGGGGCGGGATCGGCGACGGGGACCGTGACCGGAACGTCCGCGGGGAGGAATGGGTCTACGGGCGTCCGCTGGTCGACGGCGCGGCCTACGATCCCGCCACCGAGACCTGGCGGAAGATCGCCACGGGACCGCTGACCGCGCGGACGGGGGCCGTGGCCGTCATGACGGCCACCACGGTGTTCGTGTGGGGCGGCCAGACCCCGGCCGGGCGGGGACCGGCCCTGTCCGACGGCGCGGAGTACGACCCCGTCGGGGACTCGTGGAAGCCGCTGCCACCCGCTCCCGTCGCACTGCGCAGCGGCCCGGCGGTCGTCTGGACGGGCACCGAGGTGCTGCTGTGGGGAGGGCTGGGCGGCCATGACGACTGGCAGGAGGACGGCGCGGCCTACGCTCCGGCCACCCGCACCTGGCGGAAGCTCAGCGCCGCACCGCTGCGTTTCGACTACGAGGCCCAGACGGTCTGGACGGGCCGCGAGATGATCGCGATCGCCGACGATCCCGGCCACACGGCCGCCGCGTTCGACCCGGCGGCGAACACCTGGCGCAGGCTGCCCGCCCTCGGCAAGGGATACCAGGGCTTCGGCCATCGCGATCCCGTCTGGATCTCGGACCGTGTCGTCTCCCAGTCCCGCATCCCCGAGGAGTACCCGTCCCGCTCCCTCGATCCCACCACCGCGCGCTGGACCGACCTCGCCGTGCCCGACCGACCGAAGAACTCGTCCCTCGAAGGCATGTCGTTCGCCACCCCGAAAGGCATCCTGACCTGGAACGGCTCCCAGCCCGCCGTGCTCTACACCCCGTCCCCCGCCGCCTGGAGGCAGATCGCCGTGCCGGACCGGCTCCCCTACCGGGAACGGGCCTCCCTCGTCTGGACGGGCACCGACCTGATCGTCTTCGGCGGCGACACCTGCGGCCCCGCCGCCCGCTGCGTCGCGCTTCGCACGGCCCACGACGCCCTCTCCCTGCGCCCATGACCGGTCGACGGACGCGGTGCAACGCCCGGAGGACCTGGCGGCGTCTTTCGGTCATGCGCCGTTTCTGGGTTCTCGCCCTCCTGATCCCGCTGGCAGCCTGTTCGTCCGGGGCAAAGCCCAGCAAAGCGCCTTCCGGTTCGCCTGCTGCGTCGAGCGCGTCGCCGCGTCCGGCGGGGTCGATGTGGAAGCTGCCCCAGGCGCCTGTGGGGAGCCGGGAGGGGCATGTCGCGGTCTGGACGGGCAAGGAGATGGTCGTCTGGGGCGGGATGGGGGACGGCGACGAGTGGAAGAAGCGCACCAGGGAGGGCGTGTACGCCCATCCGCTGGTGGACGGAGCGGCCTATGATCCCGCCACCGAGGCCTGGCGGAAGATCGCCACGGGACCGCTGACCGCGCGGACGGGGGCCGTGGCCGTCATGACGGCCACCACGATGTTCGTGTGGGGCGGCCAGAGCGCGGCCGGGCGGGGCTCCAACCTCACGGACGGCGCCGAGTACGACCCCGTCCACGACTCCTGGACGCCGCTGCCTCCCGCACCGACCGGGAAACGCAACTCCGTCACGGCCGTCTGGACGGGCACCGAGGTGCTCCTGTGGGGCGGGTACGGCGACCGGTCGCGGTGGGCCAAGGACGGAGTCGCCTACGACCCGGCCGCCCGCACCTGGCGGAAGATCGCCGCCGGACCGTTCTCCGATATCCACGAAGCCGAAGCCGTCTGGACGGGCCGCGAGCTCGTCGCCATCGGTGCGGGCGGGAAGCCGAGCGCCGCCGTCTACACACCGGCCACCGACACGTGGCGGAAGATCCCCACTGCCGGGACCGGGAGATACGGTTCCGCCAAAGCCGTCTGGATCGACGGCCGGGTCGTCGCCCGGACGTTCACTCCGCACGTCCAAGCCCCCTACGCCCTCGACCCCGCCACCGACCGCTGGTCCAGACTGCCCAGCCCGAAGATCCCGAAGAACTCCTGGGCGGCCGGCCCCTCCCACGCCACCCCCCAGGGCATCCTGAGCTGGGACGGCACCAACCCGGCGACCCGCTACACGCCGCTCACCGGCGACTGGAGGGTCATCCCCGTCCCCCAGCACCTCCCCTGGCGCGAACGGGGCACCGTCATCTGGACCGGCACCGACCTCATCGCCTTCGGCGGCAACACCTGCGGCCCCCTCGCCCGCTGCATCAGCCTCCGCACCGCCCACGACGCCCTCGCCCTCCGCCCATGAACCCCCCGCCCCCTCCCCCCGCCTCTTCCACATCCCGCCTCCACGACCCATCACGCCCGACGCCCCTGCAACGTCTGATCACATCCCTCAGACGGTCCGCACTCACCGACCCCTCCGCGCCCCACCTTCGCGACCCGTCGCGCCTGATCCCCGTACAACTTCGTATCGCAACCCTGAGACAGTCCGTGCTCGCCGGGGTCTGCGCCGCCCGTTTTCTCGGTCCGTTGCCTGTGGTCTCTGTGAAGCGGCCGGCCGTTGGGCGGATGCGGGGTGGGTCGGCTGTGACGTGGCTGGTCGTGGGGTTGTCGGTGGTGGGGATGGTCGGCGGGTGCTCTGGTGAGACATCCGTGCCGGTGGTTCGCGGGCCGTCGCCGGTGGTGGCCGAGGCGGAGGTGCGGGTTCGGGAGATCGCGCGGGCGCCGATCGCGGGGCGCCTGGGGAACGTCGCCGTGTGGACGGGGCGGGAGATGGTGGTCTGGGGTGGTTTCAGTGGGCCGCGGAAGCTGGAGGTCGACGGGGCCGCCTACGATCCGGCGCTCGATCGGTGGCGGACGCTGCCGGGGGCGCCGCTGGCCGCGCGGATCCAGACCTCCGCGGTGTGGACGGGGCGGACGCTGTTCGTGTGGGGCGGCATCGGGATCGGCGGCCGTCCGGCGTTCGCGGACGGGGCGGAGCTCGACCCCGCCGCCGGAACCTGGACGATGCTGCCAGCATCGCCGCTCAGCGGGCGCCGGGGAGCGGCCGCCGTCTGGACGGGGCGCGAGGTCGTGCTCTGGGGCGGGCTTCCGCAGCGGGGCGGCCCGGCTGCGGGAGCGGGAGCGGCCTACGATCCGCTGTCCCGCACCTGGCGTCGTCTTCCGGATTTCCCCATCGCCGGGGCGTTGCCGCGCCACGCGGTGTGGACGGGCGGCGAGCTGATCGCGACGGCCGAGCGTCGTGGGAAGGTCCTCGCCGCGTCCTACGATCCGGTCCGGAACGTCTGGCGGCGGCTTCCCGATCCGCCGGTTTCGGCCTTCGGGCACACCTCGGCGGTCTGGGCGGACGGCCGCGCCGTCCTGTTCCCCGACACCCATCTGCCCGATCGGCGCACCTCCGCCGATCCGCCGCCCGGCGCGGCGTACGCTCCGGCGACCGGGACGTGGCGGCCGGTGGCGTTCCCGAGGAGCATCCCCCCGATGAGTCCGGCGCTGGCGACCGGGAAGGGCGTCGTCGTGTGGAGCGGCTACACGATCGCGGCCGTCTACCGGCCGTCGCAGAACCGCTGGGAGAAGGTGGAAGTGCCGCCCGTCGAGGGTTACCGGGAGCAGGCGGCCGCCGTCCGGACGGGCAGCGAGGTGATCCTCTGGGGTGGCGACACCTGCCCGCCCACCGCGGACTGCCTGGCCGTTCGTCCACAGGAGCGCGGAGTGGCTTTGCGGGTCTGGTGATAGGAAGAAGGCATGACTTATGTGGCCGCTGAGCAGCGTTACGACGGAATGACCTATCGCAGGGCCGGTGCGTCCGGGGTGCTGCTGCCGGTCGTCTCGCTCGGGCTGTGGCACAACTTCGGCGACACCCAGCCCCTCGACGTCCAGCGGGCCGTGCTGCGCCGCGCGTTCGACCGGGGCGTCACGCATTTCGATCTCGCCAACAACTACGGGCCGCCGTACGGGAGCGCCGAGGCGAACTTCGGGCATCTGTACGCCCAGGATTTCCGCCCTTACCGGGACGAGATGTTCATCGCGTCGAAGGCCGGCTACGACATGTGGCCGGGCCCGTACGGCGACGGCGGTTCGCGCAAATATCTGCTGTCCAGCCTCGACCAGTCGCTGAAGCGGATGAACCTCGACCATGTCGACGTGTTCTACTCCCATCGCTACGACCCCGACACCCCGCTCGAGGAGACGATCGGTGCGCTCGCTTCGGCCGTCCGGCAGGGCAAGGCGCTGTACGCGGCGATCTCCAACTATCCGGACGCGCAGCACCGGCACGCCGTCGAGCTGGGGCGTGAGCTGGGCGTCCCGATCATCTTGAACCAGTCGCCGTACTCGATCCTGGACAGGCGGGTCGAGTCGACGGTCATGGACGCCGTCGGCGACACCGGCACCAGCCTGATCGCCTACTCGCCGCTCGCGCAGGGCCTGCTCACGGACCGGTATCTGACAGGCGAGGTGCCGTCGGGGTCGCGGATGTCAGTGGGGCATTTCCTGAAGGAGTCGGCGCTGACGGGTGAGAAGCTGGCCGTCCTGCGGTCGTTGAACGAGATCGCGGCGGGTCGCGGCCAGTCCCTCGCGCAGCTCGCGCTGTCGTGGGTGCTGCGCGACGAACGCGTCGTCTCGGTGATCGTCGGGGCGAGCAGTGTCGCCCAGCTCGACCAGAACCTGGCCGCGCTGGACGCGGGGCCGCTCTCCGACGACGACCTCAAACGGATCGACGAACTCACTACAGCGGGGTGATCGACACGCGGGTGTCGTGGTAGACGGCGCCGCCCGCGATGTCGGCGTCCCGCTCGGCGACCAGGGCGTTGGCGTTGGCGCCGCCGGACAGCTTCGCCCAGTGGCCCTTGGTGCAGGCCGCGACGCCCGGCCGCACCTCCTCGGTGACGACGGCGACGGCGTCGAACACGCCCCGGTCGTTGCCGAGCCGGACCGCGGCTCCGTCGGTGATCCCGTGCTGCGCGGCGTCCTTCGGGTGGATCATCACCCGGGGCCCGCCCGACCTGCGCCGCAGCTCGGGGTTGCCGCCGAAGACCGTGTTGAGGAACTGGTGGGACGCCGCCGAGATCAGCGCGAACGGGTGCCGCGCGGCCAGTTCGGGGTCGAGCACCTCGCGCGGCGGAACGTACCCGGCGACGGCGTCCTGCTTGTTGGCCTTTGCGAACGCCGACCGGAACTCCAGCTTCCCCGACGGGGTCGGGAACCTGTCGGCGTACGGCAGGAACGGTTTCGGGACGTCGAGCCGCAGGAAGCCGCGGGCGCGCAGCTCGTCCAGGGTGATCCCGGGGACCTTGCGGAGCGCCTGTTCCGCCAGTTCCAGATCGGTTTCGAACAGGGCGGGCTCGGTCAGCCCGAGCGCGTGGGCGAGCCGGCGGAACGTCTCGGACGTCGACAGGCACTCCCCCGGCGGGGCGACGGCCGGTTCGTTCCACGCCAGGTACAGGTGGCCGTAGCCGGCGTTCAAGTCCCTGTGTTCGTGCTGCATGGTGGCGGGCAGCACGATGTCGGCGTAGTCGACGGTGTCGGTGGGGAACTGTTCGAGGACGACCGTGAACAGGTCCTCGCGTTCCAGCCCGCGCCGGATCTTGTTCTGGTCGGGGGCGCTGGCCACGGGGTTCGCGGCGATCACGAACAGCGCTTCGACCTTGGGGTCGGCTTCCAAGAGCCCTTCGCCGACGCGGGTCATCGACAGGGCGCGCGTCCTGCCCTTGCGGAGGTCGTTGCGGACGAGCGCCGCGACGTCCACCGGCATGTGGCCGGTCGTCGAGTAGGACAGGCCGCCGCCGGGCAGCGCCCAGTCGCCGGTCACGCCGGGGATGCAGGCGAGGGTCCGCAGGGCGTTGCCGCCGCCGGCGTGCCGCTGCATCCCCTGGGTGGCGCGGATCGCGGTCGGCCGGGTGCGGGCGATCCGGCGGCCCAGGGCGACGATCTGTTCCTCGGGCAGGCCGCAGAGCTCGGCGGCGCGGGCGGGCGGGAACTCCGCGATCCGTTCCCGGAACGCCGCCCAGCCGACGGTGTGGTCGCGCAGGAACTCCTCGTCCTGGCCGCCCTCGGCGAGGATCACGTGCAGGAGCGCGAGGGCGAGGGCGGCGTCGGTGCCGGGGAGCGGCGCGAGATGCTCGTCGGCCTGGGCGGCCGTGCGGGTGCGGACGGGGTCGATGGCGACGACGTGCGCGCCGTTCTTCCGGGCGTCCTGGACGAACTTCCAGAAGTGGTGGCCGCTGGTCAGCGGGTTGGTGCCCCAGAGGATCACCAGCCGGGAGAGCGCGAAATCCTCGGGATCCATGCCCGCCGACGAGCCGATCGTGTAGGCGAGCCCCTGGCTGCCGGCGATCGAGCAGATCGTGAACCGGTGCCGTGACGCGCCCAGCACGTTGAACAGCCGCTGCCCCGCCAGCCCTTCCGCGCCCTGCAGGTAGCCGAGGGTGCCGGTGCCCCAGTACGGCCAGATCGCCTCGCCGGGGATCTCCTTGAGCTTGGCGGCGATCTCGGCGAGCGCCTCGTCCCAGGTGATCCGCTCGAACCTCCCCTCGCCCTTGCGGCCGGTCCGGCGCAGTGGGTACAGGATCCGGTCGGGCGAGGCGGCCTGCTCCAGCCACCTGTTGACCTTCACACAGAGCGCTCCGCGCGTGTACGGGTGGTCGGGATTGCCGCGCAGCCCCGTCGCCACCCCGTCCTCGACGGTCACGATCCACGAACACCCGTCCGGGCAGTCCAGCGGACACGCTCCGAGCACCTTCACACCGGTCATGGCCCCAATCTACGTTCGTCCGGCGACCGCGACGATTTCCACTTCGAGCATGAGGCCGTCCCGGAAGAGGCGGCCGACCTCGACGGTGGTGCTGGCCGGGGGCGTCCCAGGGAAGTAGCGTCTGCGAACTTCGCCGTATTCAGGGAGTTTGTCCATGTCCGTCACGAAGGTTCGGATGTGGGTGACGTGGTCGAGAGTGAGGCCCTGATCGGCGAGGATCTTCGCGACGTTCGCCATGACGGCCTCGGACTGGCGGAGCATGTCCCCAGGGGCGATCACCCGGTCGGCGTCGTCCAGGGCGACCTGGCCGGAGACGAACAGGAAGCCGCCGGCGAGCGTCGCATGGCTGTAGTAGCCGTTCGTGGCGGGGACGGTCGGTGGGTTGATCTTCTCTACGGGTTCCCGGCCGCCCGGCAGAGCGAGGACGGCGGAGAGGTCGGCGTCGGCGAAGCCCGCGCGTGCGGCGTCGGTGAGGCGGGCTCGGGCGGCGCCGGCGAGGGTCTGGACGGGGCTCGGGTCGAGGGCGAGATCCTTGGCGGCCAGGCCGAGGGCATAGCGGGTGGGCTGCGGGGCGTCCAGGGCCGGTCGGAGCCGGTCGGTGAGCGCACCCAGCGGGGTGACGGCCAGCGCGTCGAGCAGTGCCTCGCGGTCGACGCCCCGTTCGGCGCCGTAGGCGAGGGTCTCGGCGAGCCGCACCTGCGCGGGGACGATCGCGCTCATCACGACCTGCTTGAGCGCCGCGCCCGCGCCGCCCACCTGACCCCCACAACCATCGCCTACACCCCCGCCGCCCCCACCCTCTTCGCCCACCTCGAT